>DNPQ01000531.1 GCA_003501335.1 Bacillota bacterium | reverse complement strand
ACCGGAACAGGGTTCGTCAAGAAATAAAATCTTGGGGGAATGAATCAGCGCCCGTAGAATTAAGATACGTTGTTTCATTCCTTTGGAATATTCTTTGAGGGGATCATGCGCCCGCTCCCAGAGGTTCATTCGTTCTAATAACGGCTGGATATTGGTTAAAGGTTGATTATAGAGCCGGCAAAAAATGGCTAGGTTTTGGTAGCCGGAAAGATTTTCAAAAAGGTTGGGTTTTTCAAAGACGACACCAATTTGGTTATGAATTTTTTTGGTTTCTTTTTGAAGGTCAAACCCCAAAATAGTGGCCTTGCCAGCTGATGGACGTGATAGGCCCATCAGAATTCGCATGGTGGTACTTTTTCCAGCGCCATTAGGGCCTAGTAAACCCAGAGTCTGGCCGGACTGAATTGTAAATGAAAGATTATCCACGACTCGATGTTTATCATATAATTTGGATAGATTCGAGACTGCAATGATTGCGGAAGCTGAAGAATGAACCGTATTCGTTATATTTTTCATCATAACCTCATAGATCGGATTTCTTTTTGATTGCAAAACCAGTAATCATCATCAAAACAAATGTTTCGATGAAAAGAATCAATGCGTAGAACATATATAACCGGTTAAAAGGCTTAAGAAGCAACGCCTGGTCCAATCCATAGATTATCTGATAGGATAAGAAAATATTCAATAGACCTTTCCAGGCGAACGGTAAATCCTTGACCATCATGGGCAGGGCGGAAATAATATAGGCTAAGGTGGCCACGGTTCTGGCAAAAAGGGCGCTGGGGGAAAATAAACCAATGAGAAGCGAGAGCGCGGAAAAGGCTAAACATCCTAATAGGCTATAAATCAATACAGCCCAATAATTGATGTCTGCGCCCGTTAAAATTAAAGTCAATAAAATGGAACCGGTACCAATCAATGAATTCCAGATGATTTTGGACAGCATATAATCGGTTAGCGTCATTGGAGAAACCAGAAGTGAATGAATGGTTTGACGTTCTTTTTCGTCAGCGATGGTTGAAGCCGATTGCAAAAGACATAGGGTCAACAGAATTTGAATGAGCCAAATCGGTAAGGATACCCAACGGGTTGGAACAGTGGTATTGAAATAGACTAATTGAATAAGGGGTGTGCTTTTATCGGAGTAAGCCCGGATGATGGCTGAATTGATAGCCCCTACAACAAAGACAGCTTCTTGAGAACGGGTTTTGTCGACTAAGAGCTTAATAGGCCTTGTAATACCGGCATTGTCCAAGATAACTCCATCAATTTTTGCTGCCGCAAGATCCTGTTTGGCCGAGTTTAAATTCGAATAATTCACCAGTCGAAGTTGGGGCGCTTTAAAAATTTGCCGGACCGGATCGCTTAATGTTGTTTGACAGGCTATCGTAAACATTTTTGTCTCAGCCTGTTTATAAATGAAGTTATAGAGAAAAGTTATAAACAAGGGTAAAATTAAAATGACTATCCAGGACTTACTTGAAAAAAATTCCCAAAAATCTTTTAAAAGCAAGGTTAGAAGTTTCGATTGCTTTACCATGCCATACCCCATTACCATTATTAAAAATTAAAAATGATTGGTTTTCAAATTTTATTATAAACGATGTCCTTTATTTTGTGGCCGGGTTTTAAGATTATTTTCAGAGTTTCTTACCAAGTGGAATAAAAAAACAGGCTCAATGGAACCTGTTTTAAAATTATAGAACGCTTTACAATTATAGCTCATGTTTGGCGAAGTACCATACGAGAAAAATAACAGTTAAAATACCTAGAAACTCCATGATATCACCTCTTTTGCCATAAAAAGCAAGGGATTCGTTCCTGTAAGTCAGAAGATTTTTAGATGATTCCGGATGACTATTCTTTATCGTTTCATCAAGAGAGTGAAGTAATAAAGAGAAAGCGGCGGAATTCTTCATGACAATTTATACTTATCAAATGAAATATGAAATTATTCCACTTACGTTCTAACTTTTTCTCGCGGGATTCGAATAGACTTCTTCTTATTCAAGAATTTTAATCGTTTTGGCCATTCCTGATTTTATTATAGGATTGGTATATTTTTCCTAAATTATTCAATGCTTGGGTATATTTTACCGGATAAGCGCCGATAGTAGAAAATAGGAACTGGCTTTGCCAAGATAGCTTTCCTTGTTTCGGGTTTTAAAAAATTTTACAAGCAGAACCCGGACTATGTAAAATCGTTGCATTATAACATCTAAAATATCCTTCCGCGCATTTGTGGCCATTTTTCAGGAGGCGGAATCATCAATGAGGGTTTCGTGAAGGAAAACTCTAATCCGTGTAGAAATAATGTATAAATTTTGTAGTCAATTTGTAGTAGCGGTGATATAATGAACATTGAAATTCGCGGCGTTGAGGGACTGAGCTTTCGTGAACGCCAAGTGGTTGTGCTAAAGGAAATGGGAGAAACCGCCGAAAATATAGCTAAGAAGTTAGGGATTACCCAGAGTTCGGTGGCTACCTTATATAATCGCGCCAAAACCAAAGGTTATGAAGTTGTAATTGTTCTGCCCGGAACGGCCCTCGGAATTTCCGGTGCGGATGATGAAGGAGAGTAATGAATGGAAAGGGCTAAAACCTCTTTCGATCAAGGGTATCGCGATAATATCAGCGCAAAAAATATTGCGATAAATAATGATAAAAAAGTCACCCAAAAGTGGCGCTTTCGTCCCCGATCCATTTGGCCTTTTGTAATGTGGGGATTCGTACTATTTGCAGGGCTTAAGATCACCGTCATCCCTTTAATTGAAGGCATTTATTATTATGTGGCAAGCACCAGCGAAATTCATCAGCTAAAAAATCAATATAGCACGATGCAAAAGCAATTGGGTGCGATTCGTAAAAAGTGCGATTACATGAAAACTCCGTCTTATGTTGAAGAAAGGGCTCATGAAATTGGGCTTGTTAAATCGGAAGAATC
>DNPQ01000464.1:2658-3082 GCA_003501335.1 Bacillota bacterium | reverse complement strand
GAGAAACTATTATGGCAAAAATTATAGATAGAAAACAAATGCGGAAAAAATCTCCAAGCGATGAAAATGAAAATAAACGTCCACTTACAATAAAAAAATTTTTAATTTATGTAATTTTGATAGCCTTGGCTATCGGGCAACTTTTTCCGCTCATCTGGTTATTTGATTATTCATTAGTGAAAAGCGGCGATTTATTCGGCAGTGAGTTTATGAAGATCCCGAATCCGCCTATCTGGAATAATTTCGTCAGAGCCTGGGTGGATGGTAAGATTTTTCATTACTTCATCAATAGTTGCATCATCGTTGGCGCTTCGGTGTTCTTATCGATGATCGTTTCATTCCTTTTGGCTTATGCTTGTACCCGGATGGAATGGAAACTGCGGGGAATCGTATTCGGTTTTACCCTTATCGGGATGATGATCCC
>DNPQ01000464.1:0-2268 GCA_003501335.1 Bacillota bacterium | reverse complement strand
AAAACCATTCCCCGTTCCCTGGAAGAATCGGCCGTGATCGACGGGTGTAATATTTGGGGCACTCTATTCAAAATAATCGCCCCGGTCACCAAACCTGCCTTGATTACCGTAGCCATTATAACTTTTGTAAACAATTGGATCGAGTTTATCATGGCTAATACCTATTTATCATCCGATGATGTCCGGACCTTGCCTTTCTCAGTTATTAACTTTGTCGGTTATTACAGTTCGGACTATGCCATCCAATTTGCCTGTATGGCTATTGTGGCGATTCCATCCTTATTAATTTACTTTGCCTTAAATAAATATATTACCGAAGGTGTTACCATGGGCGCGGTCAAAGGTTAAATTGGCTCTCATTGCCTCATTGAATAAGTTGGCAAAGCAGAAGCATCACCATGCGGCCTGCTTTGAGCTTGAAGGCAGCTTAAATCACAGGCCGCAGCCTGTTTTATCATTGCCAAATGGTCCGGATCCACCATCCCACCTTCATGGGTCCGGCTTCCTAAAAAATGAACGCAAAATTGGCCTGGAAATCCATTGCCAATAATTGACTTACGCCCATGAGGCATTCCATTCATGGAAGCTGCAATCAAAAAATTGTGCAAACAAATCACAATCGCCCGGCGATCCCAACTCCATTTGCCGCCATATATTTCTAACATAGTCTCCGTATCCGCTTTGGATAAAGGTTCAACATCGGCATGATAATATCCGTAAAGGCGGCGAACCTGAAAGGATTTACTCGTAGCAATATCAGTAATGGTTGCCATTTCACCCTCATCCCATAGTTGGTTGACGATTGACCAAGGTATAGTCTGAATTCCCCCGGTATGTCCCCGGGAAGCTATCCGCATCAAATTCCCAGTATGACTTGGAATAACCAATTTCTGGCCTATATGAACCGCATTCGCTGACAATTGGTTTTCACTCATAATGGCTGTTATAGACGAATTAAATTTTTCAGCAATATCGGCTAAAGTCTCACCGGATACTACTGTATATTCAAAACTTTGATGTTTTCCCTGGACAGCCTCACGAAATGTCATGATCGTTTCCGGGCCGACAATCCCGTCGACTTTAAGTTCATGTTCGAGTTGAAATGCCTTCACGGCTTCGGCAGTTATCCGGTTATAATATCCTGTCGGCCTTTGGCGGAGATATTTCAACTGCTTTAAATAGGTTTGTACTTCTATCACGCTTCTTCCTTGGCTCCCCACCCGGATGATACCCTCTGCATCGATGGGAGTCGCTGTCATCAATAAAACGAACTGCATGAGAATCAGGATATATAATATATTTCTTATCCTTACCATTTCTTTTCCCTTCTTCATTGGCTTCTCACTTTTTTCTTTTAAATAAACTCTGAATCATATCCCAAAATGCCCGCCACAAGCGAATGATAAAATTAGCAGGCTTTACTTTCACCATAGAATATGCGGGCACCGCGGCTACAACTTTACCGTCAACATAAGCTTTCAATGAAGCGATCGGTTGGCCAACTTTAATGGGCAGTTTTAACCCCTGATTCACAACCAGATGAGTTTGAATCAACAGATCACTACCCCGAGGGACTACGGCTCCAAAATCCGCATTCAACTTTACCGGTACGTGCTGGGGATATGCACCCGGAATAAAGACTTTTCCAATTTCACCGGATTTTTGTATTAACTTCCATTGAAAATTTCGGAAGCCATAATCCAATATGCGTTCGCTTTGTTCAACTCTTTGGGCATCACTCGACGCGCCCAATATAACACTCAATAGCCGGAAATCCCCTTTTTTAGCAGTCGCAGATAGACAAAATCCAGCCTCATCGGTATGGCCCGTCTTTAAACCATCTGCGCCACGATATTCTTTGATTAGCTCATTTGTATTTCGAAGCATAAATTTACCGCCCCGAAAAGTATCCAGCCAAATTGAAGTGTATTTTAGAACGATTGGATGCTTGAGTAATTCGCGGGATATCTCTGCCAGATCATAAGCGCTGCTATAATGCGTAGGGTCGGGTAACCCCGTTTCATTCCCAAAATGAGTATCTTTAAGGCCTAAGCTTTTTGCTCTATCATTCATCGCATCCACAAAATCTTCAATCGATCCGTAAAGATGTTCCGCCACAGTACAGCTGGCATCATTGGCAGACACCACTGCTATCGCCTTAAACATCTCATGGAGCGGAAATTCTTCCCCTTCTTTTAAATAAACCTGTGAACCTCCCATTTCATAAGCCTTCGCCGAGGTATGTATCATATCGTTCCACTTAACCCG
>DNPQ01000586.1:466-2879 GCA_003501335.1 Bacillota bacterium | reverse complement strand
TAAAGGGAAACACCTTTTGGCCGATAGTCTCAAAAATCTCCCGGGGGTCCCGATCTTTGAATTTGGACCAACGTAAGGCTTGTCCCTCGGGAGTCTGCGGGAAAATTTTATTCGGTACTGATTGGCCTAATGCTTCAAGGCTTTCATTTTCAGTCGCTTTCTCATCCAGCGAACGAATAAACATGAGATAAGTTAGCTGCTCAATTACAGTAAGCGGTTGGGTAATCCCTCCCGCCCAGATATCGGTCCATATTTTATCAATCTTATTCTTAATCTCGCCGGTAATCATAAGTTGCGTCTCCTTGATAGGCGTATTTACCATTTTAATCATAAATGTATTTTATTTTCGACATTTAGCCCATCAATCCTTTAAAGCGTCCTATGACAATCATTATAAATAAAGGCCCCTTCCGTAAGCAGAGGCCCAAACTGCCAATCATTTATCTTTCTCCAAATATCCTTTCACAAACTGACTCAAAGCCCTACGAATTCTTCCGTCCCCTTGATACCATACCTCCGCCGCCTGCTGTAAAAATTCTTCGAGCTCATCATTTACACTTTCAAGATTTAACTTGTCCATATCAAGGAAAGACTGAAACTCCGTAAACCGGGAATCCTTTAAAACATTTGCAAAGCCTTGACTCATCAAAGCAGGCCCCAGCAGCTCAATCCCTCTGGCGATATACTCTTCCGGCGCAATAAACATTTCACCTTCACCAGTCATTATCCACTCCGGATTAGCCCCAAACCGTAACATCATGGCATTAAGAAACCGGATAGAAGGTTCATGTTTATCTTTTTCTATTGCTGAAATAACACTCTGAGCCAGCCCAATTTCTTCGCTGACTTGGCTTTGATTCAACCCAAAATGCTCTCTCAAATGCCTAACTCGTTTTCCAGCCGATTCAATATCCATAAAAGAAAATTTCTCCTTGACAATTATCGTTTTTGGAAATATAATAAACTTGTAATTCCAAACAATTCACTCAATTAAAACAAAAATATACAACAAAAACCACCGGCCCAAAATCATTCATTTTGCGCCCTGGTTTCGTATTGCCTCATCCAAAGTTGCATTCAAAAAAATACATTCATTGACAGGATACAACTTGGGATTCAATCTCACAATTATTTCCATTATAACACGAATAAAGACAAAAGAGACAATGGAACAGCGAAAAAGCAGAAAGCGCCTAAAAGTCAAAAGAGTAAAGGAAAAAATTAAACTTAAAGCAATTTCAAATTCAGGTCTGTGGATTTTACAGCCTTCGAGCCCTTCATAACGCAGCGATTCAATTTTTCACCTTTCCCTTTTTACTTTATGTAAAGGATACCATGGGAAAAACCAGTCCAAAAACAATCGAATCCCTCGAACAACAAATCGCCGCCGGGAAGCAAAAGCTTCAGGAGGCTTTCGACGCCGTCGGCTGCACCGACTCGATCGTACTGGCGTACAGTATCAAGCTAGATAAGCTGATTAATAGGTATCAGAAAAGGATTAATAAGCTGAAGAGCCAGGAGAATTAGGCCAATTTACCCTACTACCCGGATAAAAACTCCGTCAACCCTCCAACTTGCTTCCTCCCTGAAGGGCGGAACGAAAGTTTTACTTACGAAGCGCTTGGTCTATGAGCTTTTTAATGGCCAACAAATAGGGCGGTTCGTTTCTCCCTTCAGGGAGAAAGAAAGAATGAGGGTTGACATCCAGCGAGCAGAATATTTTCGAAAAGCTTTTATTCACTTATTTACCTTCCCATCCACTTCTATGCTTCTCCAGCCCCCATCGACTCAAAACTTCAATCCGTTTTTTATTTTTTTCCCAACATAGCCCACATGCCCCACATATCAAAAATTTTAAAAAATCATGTTGGTTATGTGGCCCATGTGGGCTAAAAAATAAAAAACCAACCAGGACTCACAGGACTAATCGCCTTTTTCAAAGGCCCGAATTGAACGGATTTTTTTGTCCTAAGCTTTCTCTGTGACCTCCGTGTCCTCTGTGGTTTCATCTTCTTTTTACTTGCCTTTAGAAACATTTTTATCGTTCGGGTCGAGTCAGCCGATAGGACTTTAAGAAGTTTCCAATCATCCTTTATATTTTTACGCCCTCATCCCCCTCATCGCCCTCATAAATGCTTCTACCAGGACTTTAAAAATCCGATGAGGGGAATGAGGACCATGAGGTCCAAAATAAATAAAGCTATCAAATCTCCAAACAATTCGAACAATCGCCCAGTCGTTCGGAGAATCTCCCCAGTCTTCGGGGAAACCTTCCCAACTCATGGATCGGTCTTCCATGCTCTCGGATCGATTCGCCCAGCCGTTCGGAGAATCTCCCCAGTCTTCGGGGAAACCTTCCCAACTCACGGATCGGTCTTCCATGCTCTTGGATCGATTCGCCCAGCCGTTCGGA
>DNPQ01000586.1:0-200 GCA_003501335.1 Bacillota bacterium | reverse complement strand
CGGAGAATCTCCCCAGTCTTCGGGGTAATCTCCCAAACCGTTCGGGTAATTGCCTGAAACATTCGGAAAACCTGCCAAACCATTCGGGGAATTACCCGGGACGTCCGGAAAATGCATCTTTATCCTATCAAAATTTAAAAACCCTCATTTCCGTTCCATAAACCGTTTCAGCTTAAAAAACAAATTTTCACTTTTCTACC
>DNPQ01000012.1 GCA_003501335.1 Bacillota bacterium | reverse complement strand
TGTAGTTTTTTAATGAAACGTTCCTTGGGCCAAGGCAGTTTTTCAACATAGTATTGCAAGCCGACCTGCCAAAATTCTTGCGGCCAACACAGCAAAACATACATCACTTCCATTTCTTCCCGGGTGAGTTTATTGACTGCCTGATATTCGGAAAGAATAAAATCGTTTAAATCAAGGCGCCAGCCGTTGTGCTTCAAATTTCTGACCAACAGATTCATCAGGTCGTGGATCCGCAAGTCAAAAAGGCAGTAATCAAAATCGACCAATAATAAGCGGTCCTGATAAGTGCGGAGCAAATTGCGGCTGGAATAATCATGATGGCAAAAACTAAGCTCTTTCAATGCTTGCCGGGCTACAACCGGATAAGGAGAGTCCAGAAGGGCTTGATAACTGGATAGGGCTTGCCGGTAGTAGGGTTCAAAATTGCGCAAGTACAAGCGGCTGAAAATTGATGACTCTTTTTCCAGATTGGCAAGACGCTGAAAGTCCCGCATTTGTTTCAGCCGTTCTTCCAGCTTGAGGGGCCATCCCATCCAACAAGTCCGTTCCGGGACGGGAGTGCTTGGCTTAAAACCGGCGCTTTTGAGGTGAAACTCCGCTAGGAATCTGGAAGCCTGTTTTAAATCCATCAAAATACGAAAATCCAATTCAGTTCCCAAATACCAATCGGTTAAAATGAATAAACTATCATGAAACTTCACAAAAGGTTCATTATTCAGGCTCCAAGCAAATTTTGGCAAATCCGTGAAGCTTTGTTGGTAGAGATATTGCTGGGCTTCGTCGATAAAACGGATATCTCCGGTTTTTAGTTTCGACTTTTTTAAATATTTTGCCCCGGCATTGGTTTGAACGCGCCATATTTTTCGGTAAGATTGATATGATTTCAATTTAAGACCAAATTGGGCAATGATTTCTTCAATCTCGTCATTTTTTAGATTGGCCGAGAACGTTTCCACCATTCTTCATTCGCCACCTCGTGATTGATAGGTTTCAAATTGTTCTTGAAAATGGACCAGGTGGTCTTTATTTCGAATATATTTTTGAAATTTTCGAAGTAACCTTTCCGGCCCGTAGGCGGCATGCTGATCAAAGTAGCGAATGGCCAGTCGCCAAAATTTTTGAGGGAAAAAGAAAACGGCTTTCATAACTGCAATTTCATTGGCGGTTAATGAATTGACTTCTTGATAGGAGTCCAGCAGCGATTGGGTAAGCGAATATTGCCAGTGATATTTTTTCATTACCCGCCGAGCAAATTTAATTACGTCCATAATGGGCAGATCCAATCTGCAACTATCAAAATCAATGATAAATATTTCATGAGACGGAGTCAAAATAAAGTTGCGGGCCGCCGGATCACCATGACAAAAGGCCTTGGTTAGCTGGGCTTGTTCCACCAGTCTTGGGTATTCACTTTTTTTCATTTTTGTAATAGCCTCGGCAGCCATTGGAAGAAAGGCTTCAATATTGGCTAAATAGGAAATTGCGAAAGGATCTTTGGGAGCGTTTTTGGCTAATTCCGTGAAGCGCAATAAATCTTGGTAGCGCTCTTCAAAGTGTTTCAGACATTTTCCTAGATGGTCCCGCATATTTGAGTGTACTGGGGGCGTAAAGCCTTTACTTTTCTGGTGGAAATCAGCCAGCACTTTCATGGACTCGGTTAACTCCGCTCGGTTCGAATAATCGCATTGACGCCCTTCGATCCAGTCAAAAAGGCTGTAGGCATAATCTTGATCACAAACTGAAGTTTCACCTTTCCGGGTTGGGATTAGGGGGGTCATTTTCATAAATCCTCTTTGGGTTAAATGTAAAATGGCCTGATGGACAAAGAGGATACGGGCAGGGACTAATGGCGACAATTTAAGATTTTTCAAACCTTCTTTGGTATAAAGCTTATAAACATCGCGTACCTTTTCGAAATGATAAAGCTCAAGCCCCCAATAATCTAAAATCTTTTGCAAATCGGTATGGCTGGTAATTGTCATCCGGCTCCTCCCTAATTTAACAGAAGTGAAAAACTTGAGACCAGTTCTCTAAAAAAAGGCTTCGTTGTGATTCTTCGGTGATAATTTCCCAGATACGGCTGTGATAGCGTTTCTCGGGCCAAATTAAATTTTCCTGATAGCGCTGGTGGCAAAATCGCCAGAAACGGCGAGGAAAGCGCAATAAGATCGGCAAAATTTGAAGTTCGATATCAAGTAAGGGCCTTTCTTGATTGTATGCTGTGATCAATATGTCCAGGAGCGGCTCTTTTGGATTCCACCCAGTAGCTTGCAATACCCGCATTACCAAATGGGCCAATTCTTTAAGCCAGACATCACAACTGATAAACTCAAAGTCAATTAAATAACAATGTTGATGGTCCATGATGATATTTCCGGGAGCGGGGTCATTATGGCAAAATCCTCTCTGCTGGTATAGGATCGTCGTTAGATTGGTATAATGATTCAATTCCTGAATTACGTTCCGGCTTTGGTTTAAGAAATAGCTGCTCCATTCGATCACTGCTCGATCGACACGGTTTAATTTATTTCTCTCCGGCAACCCGGGTAAAAGATTCTCCAAAAAAAGATGGTAAGATTGATATTCATCGATCCCGTATTCATTCATGAGAGTTTTGGGAAATTGAATCCGGCGGGAAAATTCATGAATTCGGCCAAAGCATTGGCCGATTTTTTTTAAATGCTGGGGGTTCATGAATGAAGGCTTTTCTCCAGCATAACATTTTGAAAGGCTGAAAAAGCCATTATCCGATTGGATATAAAATTCTCCGTGACGGGTAGGCAGAATCGGGACTAATTGTTCGAAACCCTGAAGATATAATTCCTGAACGAGCTGAGCGAGAATTGCAAAATATTCGGGAGCGGTTTTTATTTTTTTGAGGATGTATGTCTGTCCTGCAGTTGTCGTTATTTTCCAGACGGAGTGATAAGGCTTCATGGTGGTGGCTGAAATAGAATATTCCTGATTTATCTTTTGTATGAACTGCTTCAATTTAACTTTTCATCCTTTCCATGAATCCGTATGATTTTTTCAATCCTTATATCCTATGATTCAAGTGAGGCAAATGTCATAAAAATTATCTTTTTAGGAGTCGGACAGTTTTTGAGAAATTCTCAAGAATAGGAAATTTCATATGCCAAGTTCCCAACTCCGGCTTCGATGAATAACATGTAGCTGGAGGTGCATCATATGGGAAACCCCTTTAAACACCTTAAATATTTAAATCAAAAAGTTTTTTTGATTATCCTGGCATTGTTGTTATTAAAGGCCTTCGTAGCCCCCAACCCCATCGACATCATCATTTTAATTGGTTTAATTTTGGTATTTATAGGATGGTTTGGCGATGGCCATTAATAAAAATCCCGATGTAGTCCAAGGGATTTTAGATTCCTATCATATTGCCTCTGATTATCAAGCCCGTGGAAGTGTTTATTTTACACCCTTAGCAAATCCGTCCTATGTTTTGAAACCACTCCGGATAGGAGCAATTCGCTCTTATCTTACTGGAGCACTGCTCAATCATAAAAAATTGTCCGGGATTGTCCCCCATTTAATAAAACCGGAATCAGGCGGGTATTATCGATGGAAACACGGTAACCGTTATTTATTGACCGAGATCATTCAGGGGCGGGTTGCGGATTACACTTGTACGAAGGATTTAAAAGTTGCTGTGGCTACTATGGCTATTTTTCACCGAATTTGCCGGGAGATTATTCTGTCTGAGCCCCAAAGATGGGATATTCTTCGCTTTAATCCGCTTTGTCAATGGAGAAAATGTTTGCGGGAAATGGAGATTTGCCGTGATAGGGCCATCCGTTCTCAAAAAGACTTTTTCAGCCGTCAATATATCCAAATGTGGCATGCTTTTTATGATATGGCTTTTCATGTTTTGCAGGAATTTCCCAATCAGAGTTTTCCGGCGCAAGAAACAATTTGTTATCACGATTGGGCATTTCATAATGTTAT
>DNPQ01000077.1 GCA_003501335.1 Bacillota bacterium | reverse complement strand
CTCTCGGGTATTGGCAAAATCAAAGACTTCCCGGTAATTGGGACCCGTTAGGGAGTAATTATGAAATGTTGGATGAATCTTAATCGCTTTCATTCCGGAAACAGCATAATAGCTTTCCAATTCCGTACCTATTTCTGTCGGATAGTTCGGATTGATGCTAATGTAGCCGCTAAATCGATCAGGGTATTGATGAACGAGCGCGGCGACCATTCGATTTCCCGCTTTAAAGTCGGGTCCGATACCTATCATCGAAGAGATCAGCGCCCGATTAATCCCAAGTCGATCCATATCATGACATAGTCCCAATACATCAGATTCCGGAATACTCATGGGGAACCAAGGACCAATATGGCAATGCGCATCAATGACCGTAATACCCGATAGCGGTTTACCCTGCATCATTATATCCCTGATATTCATTAACACCCATCCCCCAATAAAATTTCCATGTTTTTAGAAGCAATATTCTTTTTATCCGAATCGCTAATATCCGCATGGGTAATCATCGTAACTGCCGAACCGGCTGAAAAAGTCGGCAAACCGGACCCAAATACCAGCCTTCTTGAACCAAAGCGCCTTACCACCGCCTCGATTCCCCGGTGAACTCGATAGGTTGAGGTTTCAATGGAGAAATTCGTAAAACGGTCTAATAAAGGATACAGATCTCGATCAATTCTATGGCTGACGTTGGTAAAAACCAATTTCAAGGTTTGGTGCTTGGTTAGAATATTGAAAATATCGTCAAAATTTACGGCTGCATAATCAATCAATACCGGAATTCTGTTTGCTTCCAGAACCTTGAACAGATTTCCCACCACCAGCTCATGAATAGCAAAATTGAAATCAGCCGGGCCGGAAAATATTCTGACCGCTTTAACACCATTCCGCGCCAATTCCTCCGGTATTTTCGATTCCTCCATAAATTCGCCGGTTAGACTTGGTAACACCACCCACACCGGCAGCAAAGACTTTTCAGCGACAAGCATTTCAATAAGCAATCGATTCCCGGTCATTGGGTCATATTCCCTGGAAAGGCTATGATATACCATAGCCTTTTCGATACCTGCCTGTTGCATCTTTTTCTTAAGTGATGCAATATCCGAGAAAGAGCCGATTTGCGGTACAGTCCGAGGACCAATCATTACATTACAGTCAAAAAAGGTTACCATTGGACAAACCCCTTTGTTTTCATGAAATCAACGTTATACCACAATCTTGAATGTAGTGTTCAAAAGTGGCATCCGAATTTTTACGGCATAAAAATATGCGGCAAAAATAACGATATTTGTGGAATATATGTAATCAATATCAAAACGACAACCATAACTGCGTAAAATGGTAATAATGATTTCGTAAGTTTTTCTATCGAAATTTTAGAAATTGCGCTACCAATAAACAAAGTGCCTCCCACCGGTGGAGTCAGTAAACCGATTCCTAAATTGAGCATCATAATAATCCCGAAATGAACCGGATCAACGCCGATATGAAGTACAATCGGAAGCAATATTGGAGTTGCAATTAAAATAATAGATGACATATCCATAATCATTCCTAAAAACAATAGAACGGCGTTAATAATCAGAAGTACCAGAATTTTATTATGGGTTAAGCCTAAAATCCCATTGGAAACCATCACCGGTACTTGTAAATAGGCCAATAACCATCCAAAACCTGAAGAAGTCGCAATCAAAATTAACACAATCGACAATGTTTTGATACTTCTGCCTAAAATAAGACTCATCCGGGAAATAGGGATTTCCCGATACACAAAAAATGTAACAATAAAGGCATAAACTGTAGCAATAGCTGCCGATTCTGTGGCTGTAAATATACCGGTGATCACACCGCCGACCACGATCAATACGGTAAGAAGTCCCAATAGGCTCCCCCATAACTCCTTCCAAACTCTTTTCCATGAAAAAGGCGCTCCAACCGGATAATTTCTTTTTACGCAAACAAAATAACTATAAATCATTAATGCAATTCCTAAAGAAACCCCCGGTATTATTCCTCCCAAAAACAACTTTCCTATCGAAACTCCCCCGGCCACTAAGGAGTAAATGATCATATTATGACTGGGCGGAACCAAAATTCCTTGTATCGATCCGGACATCGTTACCGTCGTCGCGAAATCCCCATCATATCCTTCTTTTTCCATCATGGGAATCAATAAAGGACCGATTGTCGAGGCATCTGCCGCCGAAGAACCGGTAATTCCACCTAAAAACATACTAGCCAAAATATTTACATACGCCAACCCGCCACGGAAATGTCCAACCAATGAATTGGAAAATTTGATCAATCGGTTGGAGATTCCGCCTTCCGACATGATCTCTCCGGCCACGATAAAAAAAGGCACTGCCAAAAGTACAAAACTATTAACTCCTTTTACCATTCCTTGCGCAATAACTTGAAGAGGAATGCCAAGATAGAAAGTGGTGATAATCGTTGAGACACCGATTGCAAAAGCAATTGGCAAGCGTATAAGCATCAGCAGCGCAAAACTTCCCAGCAGCAGCAAAACGGCAAATGTATTACCCATTATTTCACATCCTTTATCTTATGGATGGTTTGGAGCATAATAACCAAACCGGTGGCAGGCACCGACGCATAGAGCCAACTCGAAGGGATATTCAAACCGGTTAATATGTTTAAAGAAGTCAGCAACGTTAATTTAAACCCTTCAACAAGCATAAAAATCCCAAAGAGAAAAATCAAAAGCAAATTCAGCCGATCGGTCCATTGGATGAGAACAGGCGAAAAATATTTTTCTAGAAAAGTAATTTTGATATGGGAATCATCCCGTAATCCAATACTGGCGCTCATCAATCCAAACCAAACCATCGCCATCAAAGCGCTTGCCTCTCCCCAGCCCGGTGTCGACTTAAGTACATAACGTCCAAAAACCACATAGGCCACTATTACAATCTGTACCAAGAGCAAGAACTTGCACCAATTTTCCAACAAACTTTCCAACGCAGTAAAAAATTTATTCACCCTGGAGTCCCCCTTTTTTGGCGCTGTTAAAACGGCGGAATGGATAGGAACCATCCCGCCGATATCTCAACAAAATTTCTATTCCATTTTTTTGATAGCATCCAGCAAGTTCTTGTACTTTTTCCCGTATTTTTCGTAGACTGGAACGACCGCTTTCTGCCACTCGCTCTTATCACGAATATCAGTAATAACAGCGCCTTTCGCTTTCAGCTGCTTTAAAGCGTCCGTTTCTAATTTATCAGCTTGCGAACTGACATATTGTTCAGTTTGTTTCGCGGCATTCATAATAATTTTCTTATCCTGCGGCGCAAGTTTACTCCAAGCGCTTTTTGAGATGACCATTACGCTCGGACTGTAAGTATGAGCATCTAAAGTGTAATATTTGCCGACTTCATAATAATTACCGCTAAGATACCCGGTGATTGGATTTTCCGCGCCATCAACCACCCCTGTTTGTAACGCGCTATACAACTCGGAAAACGAGATCGGAGTGGGAGATGCCCCAAACGCCTTCACTGTATCCATTAATATCTGTGTTTCCGGAACTCTGATTTTTAAGTTTTTCATATCTTTAATGCTTGATACCACTTTATTTCGGAAAAAGAAATGCCGTGCGCCCTCATCGAAAAACATCAATCCTATCATCTCGGCATTGCTTTCTTCGACATTTTTCAGGATTTCCGCTCCGATTTTACTATTAATAACTCTCATCATATGGGCACGGTTTTTAAAAACGTATGGTAATGCGAACAGGCTCATCTTGTCAGCCCCAAAATCGCCCAAAGTATTGGAACCAATACGCATCATATCAAGGGTTCCGCCCATTTGCACCAGTTGGGCCATGCTTTTTTCATCCCCTAGCTGGCCGCTAAAATACATCTTGATCTCAATCCGTCCATGACTGCTTTTGTTAACCAGTTCGGCGAACTTTTCAGCTCCTTGCGCCATTGGATGGGTCTGTGGATTTAGCTCTCCATATTGTAAAACGATTTTTTGAGGGGCTGTATAACCTACAAAAGTCAATGAAAATAAAAGAGCGGTCATTCCTGCCATTAAAAAAATTTTCTTACTTTGATTCATTCTTGAACTCATTTTTACTCATTCCTCCTTAATAAATATATTCTTTAGTAAAACGTTTTAGTAAAATGCGCATCACCCCTTTCATATACCACTCTTTCGGGTCCTTTATTTGTTTTCCGATAATAATTCGGTATAAAATTGGAGATTGTTTTTTAACACAATACTTACTTCGGTATATTCATGTTCAGGAGGTCTTTCAGTCGTAACAATATAATTAAACAACGTCTTAAAACCAATATAAGACTGATTACACGGATTCTGATAAATAATTGCTTGCATGATTCCTTCTTTTAAAAACCCGGTATTTTCTTCGAAAATATCACTACCGATGATCTTAATCTTATTTTTTAAATTCAGATCTTTGACCGCCTGACAAACTTGAACGGTGTTCCGGGCATTATTTGAATAAATTCCCTTAACGTCATCAAACTTGGTTAAAAAATCTTTAATGCCGTCATATAAAAGCCCACCGGAGGCATAAGAATCATAAATTTCAATAACTTCAATTCCGGTGACCTCTTTTAATATTTCATGGATAAATCCTTCTTTGGTTTCATGGTGAATTCGCGTTTCTCGTTTTCCACCCATAATAATCACTTTGCCGGGGCCAGCAACAAAATCACTCATTAATTCGCCCGCTAACCTTCCTACTTGATAAGAAGGTGGAGATACACAAGTAATTCGCTTACTAGTGGGCGCATCCGTATTTACAGTAACGACTGCAATATTAGCATTCGCAAATAAATCTATCACCGTGTCGAGCTCAACATCATTCCAAGGCACTGTCAACAAGCCGTTCAGGCGATCCTTGTATTTTTCATATACATCTTGTAACACTTTTATTTGGTTACGATAATCAATCCCCTGAAAAGGAACTTTGATAACTTCAATATTAAAATCTTTAAGTTCATTAATCGCCCGATCGATCCCATTCCAAATTGATTCGTAAAAATATCGTTCATCATTTTTGGCCTCAGGCAGCACTACCGCGATACAGATCGAACGTCTCTTTAATGCCGAAGCTACCAGGTTCACTTCATAGCCCATCGATTTAGCCGTCTCTAAAATTTTCTGCCGAGTATCTTCTCCGACACCTTTTTTATTGTAAATAGCCCGATGGACCGTACCCAGTGAAATATTTAAGGTATTGGCTATATCTTTCAAAGTAACGCGTTTCGATTTCATTTTCCATTATCCTTAATCATTCAAACTAACTAAAACGTTTTCTCTTTGTAATTGTTATTTTAATGACTTATTTAAAAAATGTCAATAATATGTTACAAAATCTTTACTAACATCACCGTATACAAATACAAAAACCCCCGTTTTCTAAAACGGAGGTCTAGATTGAAAATAAATGGTGCCGGAGGCGGGATTTGAACCCGCACGTCCTTGCGGACACAGCGCCCTGAACGCTGCGCGTCTGCCAGTTCCACCACTTCGGCACTTAACATGTATCATAAATTATAACCGATCTTTGGTAACCTGTAAAGAGGCTATCCAAAGATATTCTTGGAAAAAAATCCAATTCTGATCCGACCGGCAGGATTCTCCTTAGGGTTACCGAAGTAACGAATAATTTAATTTGAGGGGGTTTTATTCATGTCTATTTCCGATAAAGTTCGCGAATCGCTGGGTCACTCCTCGATGGTCCGGAAAATGTTTGAGGAAGGGGACCGCTTACGCCGAATCTACGGGCCGGATAAGGTTTATGATTTTTCTCTGGGCAACCCTGATCTGGAACCGCCGGAATCTTTTCAAAAAAAGTTATGTGAACTGGCTAATCACCCCATTCCCGGGATGCACAAATATATGAGCAACGCCGGTTATGAGGAAACCCGCTCAGCGATTGCCGCCTATCAAAACAGCAAAACCGGCCTCCATTTAACTGCCAATCATGTCGTCATGACCTCGGGAGCGGGCGGCGCCTTGAATGTGCTGTTCAAAACGTTACTCAATCCAGGCGACGAAGTCATTGTCAGCGCTCCCTATT
>DNPQ01000078.1 GCA_003501335.1 Bacillota bacterium | reverse complement strand
TTGCCGATTATGTCATGATGGGTTATGGTACGGGAGCTATTATGGCTGTACCCGCCCATGATGAACGTGATTTTGATTTTGCCCGTAAATTTCAACTACCTATAAAAATTGTTATTGCGCCGGATGGATGGAACGGACAGGAAAATTTAAATGAAGCTTATATAGGTGTCGAAGAAGGCCGATTGGTTAATTCGGACTTATTTAACGGCACGCCGGCCCTTAAGGCTAAAGCGGTTGTTACTGCTTGGCTCACTGAACATGGATTGGGTAAAAAAACTGTCAATTACCGATTGCGGGATTGGCTCATCAGTCGTCAACGATATTGGGGTGCACCCATTCCGATTATTTATTGTGAAAGATGTGGCACTGTTCCTGTACCGGAAAAAGATTTGCCAGTACTATTACCAGAGGATGCCGAATTTTTGCCTACCGGAGAATCTCCTCTCAAATATCATGAAAGTTTTCGAAAGACCACTTGTCCAAAATGCGGTGGTCCGGCTGAACGGGAAACTGATACTATGGATACCTTTATGTGCTCATCCTGGTATCCATACGGTTATTTGAGTCCTTATTATAAAGGAAATGTTCCTTTTAATCCGGAGGAAGCCAAATATTGGCTACCTATTGATCTTTATACCGGCGGAATTGAACATGCTTGTATGCATCTTATTTATATTCGCTTTTTCACCAAGGTCATGCGTGATTTGGGCTTAGTTGATTTCGATGAACCGGTGGTTAAATTGCGGAATCAAGGGATTATCCTTGGCGAAGATAGTGAAAAAATGAGTAAATCCCGGGGAAATGTTGTAGCCCCCGATGATCTGGTCCAAAAGTATGGCGCAGATGCTGTCCGAGCCTATTTAATGTTCGGCTGGCGCTGGGAGCAAGGAGGCCCTTGGGATGGTAAAGGAGTTGAGGGTATCTACCGCTTTTTGAACCGAATCTGGGAATTAACATTAGAAAAAGTTCCTCAGGCTAATTCGGCTGAAGCTGAGAAAATTTTGCGACGGAAGACTCATCAGACCATTGCCAAAGCAACTAAAGAAATCGAAAATTTTTCCTTTAATACTTATCTTGCTTCATTAATGGAATTATCGAATGTAATGGCCAAATATAAAGTGGAAATCTATGCTACTGCCTCGTGGGAAGAATCTGTAAAAACGCTTCTTTTATTAATGGCTCCCGCTTGCCCCCATATTACCGAAGAAATTTGGGCACGGCTCGGGTTGCCTTATTCGATTCATAATCAAAGTTGGCCTAAATCTGATCCTAATTTAGCGGCAGAAGAAACTGTTGAGATTGTTTTACAAATCAATGGAAAAATTCGTGAAAAATTAGTTGTACCAATTGGAAGTTCCCCCGAAGAACTTCAAAATATGGCTATGCAAAATGAAGTTATTCAAAAAGCTATTGCCGGTAAAATAGTGAAAAAAGTAATAGCCGTTCCGGATCGTTTGGTAAATGTCGTAATTATTTGAACTTATTTGACAATGGAGTAAAGATTCCCATGGATGTTTTTAAAATTCCGTTAACTTTGAAAATGGAACCCCGTAAAACGATTCGGGCTCAATTGGTTGGTGAGGAGTGCATTGTTCAATTTCCAGCTGCATGGGCAAAAAGAAAAAAGCATTTAGCAACGATGATCGACCGGGTTTATTGGCATCTAATGGCTCAGAATGATATTGAGAATCTAAGAAAGCGGGTCAACCAGCTCAATCAAATTTATTTTGGTTTCGATTATCAAGATGTGCATTATCATCGTCAATTTGGGCGGTGGGGCTCTTGTTCTACTTTACGGAATATTAACTTATCTCACCGGTTAATTGGAGCTCCCGAACAAATAAGAGATTATGTGATTTTACATGAACTCGCTCATCTTAAGCAGTTTAATCATGGCAAAGAGTTTTGGGCGTTAGTAAATAGAACCGGTTATCAACCCAAAATGGTTCGTAAAGAGATTGCTCTCTACGGGCAAAAATGGCAAAATGAATATTATCAATGGTGTAGACGAATTTTGAATGTGGTTTAGAAAGCAGAGTTAAATTTTCTGACTTTGTATTTTGAATCTAGCAATTTTGACAATACCCAAAGAACAATGGCAAATGAGTTAGCTCGGGGAAACCCCGGGCTTTTTTGTTTGAATAAAGCCCCAGTTAAAGGGAGATTTTAACCATAGAGTTTTCAAAAAATATATTCTGGGGTGTGTCCTGTTGAAATTTTTGAAAGTATTTCGTAAAAGAATTCTTTTTTTATGGTTGATAGTAGGACTTATGTTGATAGCTTTCGGTGGTTCATGTTTACTGCAAATCAATCGGTTGCCGCCAATTCTAAAAGTTTCTCCGGGGCAACGGATAAAAATTTCGGCCTATTTTCCCTTGAGCTTTTATACTATCCATCAGCATTTACAGAAAGATATTCCTAGTAGATACGCTAGATCTTTACCGTTACTCGCTAATAATTTAATCGTAAATTCACCGGCCTATGAAAAATTCGATGTTCAAGTTCGACTGTTAGGCGCTATTCCGGTCAAAAGGCTTCATGTAGAAATAGCACAACCGGCAATGGTAGTGCCAGGCGGTCAAGCCATTGGTGTCCTATTTTCCAGTAAGGGAATGGTTATCATTGGCCATTTATCTTTGAAAGGGCTTGACCAACATATTTACTATCCGGCAAAAGATGCTGATATCCGGATTGGCGATGTCTTATTAGCTATGGATGATATGCCGGTCAACCGAGTGGATGAAGTGGAATATCAGCTACGAAATTATCAACCTAAACGAAAATTTATAAAATTAACGATATTACGGCGCGGAAAGCAGATTACCACCAAAATTCGTCCGGTGTATTGTGGACAAAATGGAACTATCCCTCGGTATATGTTGGGAATTTATATTGAAGATCCGGCTGCCGGAGTCGGGACCTTAACTTGTTATGATCCGGTATCCCAACGTTTTGCCGGTTTGGGACATCGGATCGCGGAATTTGCCGGCAAAAAGGGAATACCGTTTAATCAGGGAGAAATCGTTCTTGCTAAAATTAACGGAGTTAGAGTCGGGATTCCCGGTCAACCCGGAGAAAAGATTGGAATTTTCAATTCTTTGCTCAATCCTTTGGGAAAAATAGAGAAGAATAGTCGTTTTGGAATTTATGGTCACTTGTATGGGATGGATTATCGTAATGCGGAAACTCCGATAGCAGCGGCTTATCATTCCGAAGTAACTGTTGGGCCGGCACAAATATATACCGTTATCCGGGGTACTAAAATTGAACATTTTAATGTAGAAATTATTAAGGTATATCGTCAGGATGCGCCAAGAGACAAAGGAATGGTCATCAAAGTGGTGGATCCTCTGCTATTAAAATTAACCGGAGGGATCATTCAAGGAATGAGCGGTAGTCCAATCATTCAACATGGAAAATTCATTGGAGCTGTAACCCATGTTTTGGTCAATGACCCCACCAAGGGATATGGGGTTTTGGCAGAATGGATGATTCAAGAAATGTACGGAATAGCATCCTAGCAGGGATGCTTTATTTTTTGTTTTGTAAATATACTAGAAAGAAAAAGGAATTTTTTATACAGTAGCGAAAATAAAATGAGGATTTTAAATAAGTGATCGAGGTGGAAAAATGCAACCCATCCGAGTTGGGATAGCGGATGATAATCAAGATTTCTGCCAACTACTCCAGGATTATTTTTCAACGAGATCGGAAATCGAAGTAGTCGCTACTGCTTATAATGGATTAGATATTATTAAAATTTTCCCACAAATCACGATGGATGTGTTATTATTGGATATGATAATGCCTCAAATGGACGGACTTGGGGTATTACAATGGTTAAGGGAACATTCTCAGATTCATCGGCCGAAGATTATTATTTTTTCTGCTTTTGGACAAGAAGAGATAGCCCGTAATGCAGTGAGCCTTGGAGTGGATTATTATGTGCTCAAACCATTTGATTTAGAAACCTTGACCCGACGAATTTGCGAAGTTGTAAAAGGCATGAATGACATCACAGTCACTAATCGTAAACTTACTAGCTTTTCTAGGGATTTGGAATTAGAGGTAAGCCGGATTATTCAAAGCCTGAACATACCGCTTCATTTTAAGGGCTATTCATATTTACGGGATGCTATCATTATGACCAGTCAGGATCCAAGCCTTATTAATGAAGTGACTAAAAGACTCTACCCCTTAATTGCCGAGCAATATCATACCACGATGAACCGGGTTGAGAGGGCTATGAGGTTTGCAATAGAAACTGCATGGAATAAAGGAGATGTTCAGACTTTACATAATTTATTTGGCTATTGTGTTGATGATAAAAAGGGCAAGCCAACCAATGCTTCATTTATCGCGAAGATCGCTGATAAAATGCGGTTGGAGAAGAATATTAGAAGGTGAATGGGTTTGGATTGTAAGGCATTAGCACGGGTGGATCTTCGTACAAAAAACTTGGCTAAACGTATCCGGGCTGGTGAAATTGCCGTCATTGATCATGCCGACATTGATCAAGTATCAGCCGATTCTTTAATTAAAGCCAAAATTAAAATGATTATTAACGCCAGTGCTTCCCAAACCGGTCGCTATCCCAATCCGGGTCCAGCGTTTTTGCTGGAGGAAGGCATTATGATTTTAGATAATGTCGGTAAAGAAATTTTTCAAAAAGTTCATGAAGGCGATCAATTAGAGATCAAAGGGAACCAAATCTGGAAGGGTGGTATCCTGGTCGGCGAAGGTCAATATTTGGAACACGATGTTATCATTAAAAATATCAAAAAGCTTCGTCATATGCAAGCCAATGAGTTAGATAAATTTTTGCATAACACATTGGAATATGCAATGAAAGAGAAAGATTTGATTTTGGGTACTCTCCAGATGCCCGAAATTAAAACAAAATTTGAAGGCAAACCTGTTTTGGTTGTGGTGCGCGGCCAGAATTACCGTGAAGATTTAACCATTATCAAATCATATATTGATGACGTCAATCCGGTATTAATTGGGGTTGACGGAGGCGCTGATGCTCTTTTGGAATTTGGATATATACCGGATATTATTATTGGGGATATGGATAGTGTTACCGACTCTACATTAAAATCCGGAGCGGAAATCATTGTTCATGCGTATACAGATGGCCGAGCCCCCGGTCTAAGCCGGGTTGAAAATTTAAATTTACCAGCAAAAGTATTTCCAGCTCCAGGTACGAGTGAGGACATCGCCCTTCTGTTGGCCTTTGAAAAAGGAGCTGATTTAATCGTTGCTGTTGGCACTCATTCCAGTATGGTTGATTTTCTTGAAAAAGGCCGGGCTGGAATGGGCAGTACTTTTCTAGTCCGTTTAAAAGTGGGTTCTATTTTAGTTGATGCCCGCGGTGTCAGTAAAATCTATCAAGGCCGTATTAAGCTAAGTTATTTATTTCAAATTGCAGTCGCCGGAATTTTCACTATCATTATTGTTTTTTCACAACTGCAGTGGTCAAGGGATTTATTTAGAACTTTTTGGCTACAATTAAAAATATGGTTGGGTTTTTGAACAGAGAACTAAATCACTTTGGGGGATTTTTATGATCATTGATTTGCGTTATCATGTTGTTTCTTTAGTTTCGGTATTTTTAGCGTTGGGATTAGGTATTATTATTGGTGC
>DNPQ01000609.1:1390-4297 GCA_003501335.1 Bacillota bacterium | reverse complement strand
GGAAAATTGATTTGAAGGGGTCATAAATCATTTCCAAAGCCAAATATTCTCAACTGGAACGCTTCCCCTTTTAATTGACAAGCCCTTCTGAAATCGATATAATTAATGAAGCTTTTGTAAACTTTTCGCTTATCTCCAGTAAAAAGAGTTAGGCGGTCTTTTGCGCTTTTTTAATCCAATAAGAATTAAATAAGTAATCAAATAAATAATGAACTTGGAGGGAACCCGATGTTTCAAATCATTACGGTTATTGTGGTACTTGTTATTTTTAGTTTATTCGCCTATGGCGCTTTTAAAGCTGAAAAAGTAGTCGCTGCCAAAGCAGTGGCCAACCGTGAAGCCCATCTGAAAACAACCGTGAAAACCAAGAAAAAATAATATTGGATTTGGGGAACAAATTGGTGAGACAGTTCTTGCTGCGAAGGCATTATACAATTACGACGGTCCTGCTCATTATCATGCTGGGGTCGATTTTACCCAGCTGTAATAGTGGCAGGTGGGCTGGGCTGGGAATCAGGGCTGCCTCGGTCTCCGAAAAAATCCAGGGGCTTCTGGACAGCACGGAACCGGTCGCTGATAATCCCGATATAGCCTATCGGGCTAATAATTTAGTACCTTCATCGAATAACGGATTCGTAGACCCAAGACAGGATCCGCCACCGGTTTGGGAACGGACTTCGGCAACCAAGCGGGTCGGGTTGGTGGTAGGGTTTTTCTTTGCCATCCGGGTCATATCATTGTTTTTTATTTTTTACCGGAATTCCCGGAACAGTTCCGGGAATGATGAAGATAGTTTGACAGGTGTGGAACCTCCATTTTTTTGTTATTCAGTTCAAATGATGTTGCGATGTTGTAATAATTTGTAACCATAAATTTTAATAAAAGGGGAGATATTGTTGAGACAGGATCTACGCTGGAGAGTGGGGTTTATCTTTATTATAACCATCTTCCTAGGTCTTATTATCAGCCCGATTGGAGCGGGATTTTTTAAGACCGATCCGATTCGCTTGGGGTTGGACCTAAAGGGAGGCGTCGAGTTATTATTATCACCGGATTACCGGCTCGGCACCAATATTTTGAATAAACTGGGCGATGCCTTGACCGCCAAAGTAACCCAGGCCAGTATTGCCGCGCCCCAGGTCGTTCCACTGGGAGTCATGGACGGGGACCGTTATGATGGCTTGAAATTAACTTTTGCAAGCGCATCGGATGCCCAAAGAGCTATGAATCTTAATGCTTTTCCCGAGCATTATCAGTTTAACCAGTTCGGCGAAAGTAAGAATTTCAATTTCACTCCCGTCGTCAAGGGAAATGTGATTGAGCTAAAAGTATTGGAAGATGCCCGGGATTTCCCGGAAGATGCTTTAGACCGTTCGAAAGCTATTATTGAACACCGGATCAGCGAAGCGGCCTCGGGTATGGCCGAAGCGGATGTCCGGCTGGACGGTAAAGGCCGTTTAAATGTGCAATTACCGGGTTTGAAAACTTTGCAACAGGCCAGGGATATTATTGTGGCCACCGGCCGTTTGACATTCCGGATCAATGACCAGATCGTGCTTGACGGCACCGATATGTCGGATGTCAGGGTTTCTTATGAAGCCGGTAAAGGTTATGTCATTAACTTTACCTTTAAAGACGAAGGCGCCAAACAATTAGAGAAGATTACCACCGAAAATGTCGGCAAACAAATGGCGGTTTATTTGGATGAGTCCATGCTGATGAACCCGGTGATCCAGGATCCGATTCCCGGTGGTTCCGGTGTGATTACCCTTGGAAGCGCCGCCAAAGATGAAGTGGAAAAGGATGCCTTGCTGATGAAATCCGGCGCTTTGCCGGTATCATTGCGGGTTGTCGAATCGACGCAAGTGGCTCCGACTTTAGGCAAAGAAATCGTTAAACAGAGCATTTTAGCTGCCATTATTGGTGTAGTAGCAGTTATCATTTTCATGTTGCTTTTTTATAGTCTGCCGGGATTGCTGGCTGACGGGGCTTTAATCGTTTTCGTCATTCTTTTCTTAGGCGTTCTGGCGTTGTTCCGCGGAGTATTAACTTTACCGGGAATCGCCGGTTTCATATTGACTGTCGGTATGGCAGTTGATGCCAATGTTATTATTTTCGAGAGAATCAAGGATGAAATTCGGAACGGCAAGCGGGTACGCCCGGCAATCCACTCTGGTTTTGACCGTGCTTTGATCGCAATTATTGACTCCAACGTGACCACGCTTATTGCAGCCGTGGTGTTGTTCTTCTTCGGTACCGGACCGGTACAGGGTTTTGCGATTACGTTATCCCTTGGTGTTCTGATCAGTATGTTTACGGCCATCTTTGTCACCAGGACCTTCCTGGAGTGGAAGGTTGACCATGATCCCGATCGTTATGCCAAATACTTCGGGGCTAAGGAGGTAACAATCGAATGAACATTTTTAAATATCGTTATGCCTATCTCGGCATCTTTATTACCACGATGATTTTGAGTGTAGTCTTTATTTTTGTGAATCCTACCAACGGCTGGGGAACCAAACCGGGACCCTCGTTAAACCTGGGAATCGATTTTACCGGCGGTACGAAAATTTATTTTCCGGTGCCCCGGGCGGTCAGTTCCGATGAGGTTATGGCGGTTTTAAAGACCATCGATTTGCCGAATTTTAAAGTGAATCCGCCGCAACCCAATCAATATATCGATACTACCGGCGTTACCCGCCATCAAGTATTGGTGTATACCCGGTTTTTAAATGATACCGAGCAGGATACTGTGATCAAGGCCCTTGAAGCAAAATTCGGCCATGTTGAAAATGCCCAGGGCCTGGATATTTCCCGGGTTGACCCGCTGATTGGCAAGGAATTGGTTGAAAATGCCATGAAAGCAGTGGTTATCGCCCTGGTATTAATGCTCATCTATATTTGGTT
>DNPQ01000609.1:403-963 GCA_003501335.1 Bacillota bacterium | reverse complement strand
TTTGACCGGATTCGTGAAAATGTCAAATATAAATCCAAAGATACGCCGTTTGTGGAAGTTACCAATGACAGTATTTTGCAGACTTTCCGCCGTTCTTTGAATACCAGTTTTACAACGATTATCGCAATTATGGCGTTCTACTTGATCGTTCCCAATATCAAAGAACTCTGTTTTGCGTTGATCGTCGGTATCACGTCCGGAACTTATTCTTCAATCTTTGTAGCCAGCCCGATTTGGGCCATTTATAAAGATTATCAGGAGAAAAAAGCCGCAACCCGTAAGACTGCAACGGCAAGATAATTCGATATTTAATAGTTTATCAGGTAGGGGGGGGTTGTCCCAACAGAAATTGGGACAACCCCTTTTTCTATGATAAGGGCTGATAATAGAGAAATTTAGTTTTTGAACAACGGGATGGTTGCTTTGAAAGAGGATTTTGGGGCTGCAAGCAACCGGTTTGCTGCTCTGAAGGAGAAACTTGGCGCTATAAGAGGACGAGTTTGATGCTTCGAGGGAGAGATTTTGTGTTACAAGCAACGAGTTTGATGCTTTAAGGGAGA
>DNPQ01000609.1:0-121 GCA_003501335.1 Bacillota bacterium | reverse complement strand
GATGCTTTAAGGGAGAAATTTTGTGTTACAAGCAACGAGCTTGATGCTTTAAGGGAGAAATTTTGTGTTACAAGTAACAAGCTTGGTGCTTTGAGGGAGAAGTTTGGTGCTACATCATACA
>DNPQ01000582.1 GCA_003501335.1 Bacillota bacterium | reverse complement strand
AGAAGCATCAAGGGAAAATGCACCCGAGCCTTGAAGAAAAATTTGATCTGATAATGCATAAGTAAAATCAGCGCCTAGCATAGTACCGGTTGCAGCTTCACCAAAAGCATCGCCATCGAATTTTAAAGAACTCACTACAACATCGACTTTGGCTTGATCACCATCAATGACCCGGAAGCCGATCTTGAAATTGGACATGTTATAATCGGTACTCTTGCCTGCATCATCTTTAACGGAAGCGTTAATACCAAATTCAGCACCAAATTTAATTTGGGCAGCGTTTGCCTCAAAACCAAAAAAAGAACATTGGGTATCATTACCATTCATTTTTGCCCCTACCCAGTTATCAAAATAAATCTTGGTACTAAGGCCTTCATTGGCCTCCGCCGCCCAAACAGTCATTGTAAATCCGAAAACCAAAATAAAAGCCAACACTACTATCAAAGTGATTTTTTTCATCTTTTAACACCTCCAAAGTTTCCGAGCTCAAAAATATTGTTTAAATTTTACTATTGTTAATTTATTCTGTAAATAGCTAATTTTATTTTAAAATAATCTCTTTATACTTATATTTTTTATTTAATAATTATTAAAAATTTGATTTTTAAATATAGAAAAACCACCGATATGTGTACTGGCTTACCGATGGCTTTTAAAAAAATATGTAAATATCTATTTTATCGTTAATTAATTTAAAATTTACACATAACTCCCAAAGCCAAACCGTCAAGTTTCAGTGTCTCATCACTTCTAAAACCGCTTGTTTTAATGGTATAAGAGCGGTATCCGGCAGTTACGGCAACATCATCCGAAACAAGACAGCCTAATTTGGCATTAACTGGAGATAAACTAATTTGTTTCATTTTTTATACCCCCACCGCTTTCTAGTACAAAAAGCCTGCATAAACCACTTAATTTTACCATTATTAATTCATCATGTAAAGAGTTGACAGGTATTGGGAATATTTACGTGAAATAATAAAAACAAAAAACCATTCTATTAAAAAAGGGATGACGCCGTTATTCGGATCAACCGGAAGGAATTAGCAAGTTGAGCACGAATTATTAGAATGATAATATGGCAAATTGAGGAACTTTTATCGCGATTCATTCTACTTTTACCAGGAGGTTCTCCCGTGTATAACAAACGATTCCATTTATTGTCGATTATTCTATTCATAACTTTACTCATAGTTTGTTATTCTAGCAAACCGGCTTATGCTACTGATGAAGAGGGCGTTACCGTCGATGTCGAAGGAATCAGTCCCCTCGTTAATGGCGATAAAATCCAGGCTGAACAAATGGCTATCGTCGATGCCTCCCGGAAAGCCGTAGAACAAGTCGTCGGCACTCTGGTGGCCAGTCAAACCGACGTTAAAGATTTTCAACTCATTCAAGACACAATTAAAACCCGGGCCAGCGGGTATGTATCCCATCAGGAAGTTTTAAACCGCTGGGAGGATAAAGGTATCTACCATGTTATCCTAAGGGCCACTGTAAAACGGAATGCCCTCCGCCAAAGCGTGGATGAATTGAAATTAACTTTGATTAAAGCCGGTAAACCCCGGCTGATGATTTTAATTTCCGATCCGGATATCGCTTCCAAGATTACGGAAAATATGAAAGACGCCGGATTTCCGGTTGTCGATCCCGGACGGGCCCGACAACTTCAAAAATCCGCTATGGGTGCTAAAGTTTTCGATGAAGATCAACAAAATCTTTCCAAACTTGCAATGAGTCTTCAGGCGGAAATTTTAATCGTCGGCGACATCCGCCGGGAATTTGTCGGGGAGATTCAAGGAGTCCATGCCGATCGGGCTTATTTGACTTTAAAGGCAATCCAGGCTGATACCGGTCAAACCCTGGTTTCCCAGACATTCAATGCCCGCGGCGCCGGTCTCACTGACGATGTTGCCTTTCAAAAAGCTTTGGATAACGCCAGCGATCAGGCGGTTGATTTCTTCAAAGAACAGCTTGGAAAACATCTGGTGGATAGTGAACGAAGCCTGCAAATCACGGCCGATGGTATTACTTATTCAGATTTGCAGCAGCTACAACACCGTTTGAAAGCTACCCCCAATGTGGATAACGTATTCTTACGCAACTTCAATAACGGCAATGCGCAGTTAGATATCGATACCGGTTTATTACCGGATCAACTGGCCGATCTCATCTCCGGTTGGAAAGAATTAAATATGGAGATTATTAATATATCTGGAAGTAAAATTATTTTGCGACATAAAGGATGATAAATTAAGGGGGGATGAACGGAAAACAGACTCAAACCGAACCAATGGCCTTATTTTTATAAATTAAGGAGGTAAGCGATACATATGAAAACACGAATTTTTACAATCACTTTAGTCATTATTTTATGTTTTGCCTGCGTTACAGTCTTTGGACTGCCCAGCATGATCGATGAAAATGTAGCGCAAAACAAAGGTCAAATTAGTTGGGAAAAAGGCACGATTACCGTTATTGGCCGCGGTGTGGCCAAACAAGATGCCAATCCCGCTGCCATGCCTATCTTAGCTGAACGGGCCGCTGTCGCTGTCGCCCAACGGAACGCCTTGGAAGTTGTTGAAGGCGTTCGGGTTCATTCCAGCACTTATGTGAAAGACATGGAATTGGAAAGTGATGAAATTCGAACCGAAGTTGAGGGAATGCTCAAAGGATCTCAACTCGGGTCATCTACATATTCGGGAGGCGTTTGTACGGTTTCCTTATTTGTACCAATTGGTACTTTAACCTCCCTAGTCATGGATGAAATGAAAGGGGTTTCTTCCTTATCATCAGTATCAACCCCGTCTGAAGTAGCTCCGGATATAACTCCGGACAATGATAATAATGTTACACCCGCTATTTATACTGGGCTTATTATTGATGCCCGCAATTTTGGCGTGAAAGGGGCTCTGGCTCCTCAAGTATTCGAAGCCGATACCAATCTTTTGGTGTACGGCCCCAACATGGTGAAAGTCGATAAATCAGTCGTTATCTATTCCCGTTCGGTTGAAAAAGCAAAAGTGGATAACATAGAACGGCTTGGCAATAACCCATTGATTGTAAAAGCGGTGGGCGCCATTAAAGTCAAAGGTGAAGCTACCGATGTTATTATTAGTTCCGACGACTCCAAAACTTTCCGTCAGTCCAAAAACCGCGATGAGATTTGTGCCAATGCTGCCGTAGCTATTATTATCAACTGATATTTTGCCAAAGGAGGTTCGGCGTGACGATGAAACATTCTAAAATCTTTCAATCCAAATTCCTGGTTTTTTTAGTGGTAACCTTTTTATTAGCTCCTGCTCCAATCTTTGCATCCAAGGGCAAGGCCCAGCAATTTTATGATCAGGCTGAATCCTATGCTTCCGAAGGACGCTGGGACTTAGCAGCCGACGCCTATAACCAGGCTGTTAAAGAATATCCTAAATATAAAGACGTCCAGGATAAACTGGCAACAGCTAAAATAGAGGCCTGCTCCATGC
>DNPQ01000343.1 GCA_003501335.1 Bacillota bacterium | reverse complement strand
TTTAATTCACTGAAACGGAGGGTACTATCACCCAGTTTCCAGAGAATCAAAGATTTCCATTTTCCACCGATAAGCGCCAGCGTTAACTCCATCGAACATTGATAATTGGTATTTCGAAATTGGATCATGATGGATACCTCCTATTGCAGTTTAAATGTGGTTCCCATTTGGATACTATGACACAAAAAAGTGAGTACTTGATTTTTACCCATGTAATATCTATGATTATATCAAAAGCCATGATATTTGAAAAGCACATGAATAAGATTGCAAGCAAATATTAGCATCTTGCTGAGCGATTGACTATTGGATAAATGATTCGTTCTCGGAGAAAAAACGGTTTATACCGATTCATCTTAAAAAGAATTGTGCAAACCGGCGTTTAAAAAAATTGTAAGGGGAGTGATGGGTAATGAAAGTAGTTGCATTTAACGGTAGTCCGCGTGTGAAAGGAAATACCTACCAAAGCATTCAAATCGTTTTTAAAGAATTGGAGAAGGAAGGTATTGAAACGGAACTTGTCCAACTCGGCGGACGGAAGGTATTCGGTTGTTCAGCTTGTGGCAGGTGCTGGGAAAAGCAAGATCGACATTGTGTGCGGCAAGATGATGAGATGAATACTTTTATTGAGAAAATCAATGAAGCCGATGGGATTATTATTGGTTCCCCAACCTATTTCAGCAATGTATCAACTGAAGTGAAGGCGCTTATTGATCGCTGCGGATATGTAAATAAGGCTAATGGCGGGGATTTACTCAGGGGCAAGGTAGGCGCTGCAGTGGTCTCGGTACGCCGGGCCGGATCAACCTTCACGTACTCCGCAATTAATTTTTTCTTTGGTATTGCTGAAATGATCATTCCGGGGTCCAGTTATTGGAACATGACGCTGTCCCTGGAACCGGGAGATGTTCAGAAAGACGAGGAAGGGATTCAAACATTTGAAACTTTGGGCCGGAACATGGCGGAGTTATTAAAAAAGACTCATTTGTCAAAGTCGTGAAGTAAAATCGTCCCTATGCGGGCTATGAAGTATGGTTCATGGCTGATAAGGATTTTCACAACGATGGAGATGGTAGATAGGGTGTCAATTTTGCAAGTAGAGCAAACCAAATGTGTGCAATGCGCAGCTTGTGCTGCTGCTTGTCCTGTAAATGGGATAACGATGGGCGATTATGGACCCGCAGAAAACGCTAATATTGAATCCTGTATCCGTTGCGGACATTGTGTGGCAATTTGTCCGACCGCCGCTTTGGATAATCGCCGGGCTCCTATGGAAAACCAGGTGAATATTAAAAGGGAATTTTGTTGGGATGCCGAACAGGCTTCACAATTTCTTCGTTCGCGCCGCTCAGCCCGAAATTATCGTACAGAACCGGTTTCTAAAGAAAAATTATTGCAATTGCTCGATGTGGCCAGATTTGCACCGACTGCCGGCAATCGGCAGGGAATATCGTTCATGGTCATTAGTGAGCCGGAAAAATTACATCAACTAACGGAAGTCACCGTCAAATGGTTGGAGGAAGAAAACGCAGTCGGGCGGGGTACAATATCAAAAAATGCTTCCGGCCATATTCGGGCTTTTTATAAAGGCGAGGACCCCATCTTCCATCAGGCGCCTCATTTGATCCTTGCAACCTGTTCCCGGGAATCAGGGGATATCGGCCGAAGCAGTGCCGGGTTTGTTTTAGCTTACGCTGAACTTTTTGCACCCGCTATCGGTTTGGGAACCTGTTGGGCAGGAATCTTTTAATACTGTGTTTTCAGTGGTTATAGACCTTTGGTAAATCTTTTGAATCTTCCTGAGAATCAGATAGTAGCAGGTGCATTGATGGCCGGCTATCCTCTTTTTACCTATCATCGTTTGGTGGATCGGGACCAATTGAAGGTTTTGTGGAATTAAACCAAAGGGAAGGAATGGTTCAGCGAAGCTCCTTATGTCCTTTGTGTATGTTCAATTTCGGGGGAAAGCTTGGTACACAAGGTCCAAAAGAATTATTCCGTTGTGGATGCCGACATTGTGATGGATCACATTATTTTAGCGGCCACTGCTCTGGATTTGGAAACTTGCCGGATCGGAGTTTTTGACGTTCTAGCCGCAAAAGAAGTATTGAGCCTGGATAATACCTACCATAGAGCTGGTGACATTTACGCTTTTGGGATATCCCCAAGGGGCTGCAGCCAATGAGGTCATAAAACTTCTTGCGGACGATTAATATCGAGGATAAATTCACAAAATATGGATAGCATCTTGATATCCGAAGTATCGGCGATATCAGATAAAAAGGGAAATAACATAGCAGGCATCGTTATAGGTATTATCTCAGTAGTTAACCTCATCAGCCAGTCCCACATCTGAAAGTGTGCATGTGCATACGGAAAATAATGATGGGATGGCTGTTTGTCCAATTTCGGATAAAAGTCTTGTTGAAATAGAAATCAAAGATGCATCACAGAGCCTCTATAATAATTTTATTTCACGGAATCTTAAACGAACCGGAAAACATTATTCCTTTAGCGGTTTTATCGCAGGGATATGCTGCTGAAGAAAAAGAAGGGGTTGATCGCTTTAATCCAACGCGACTGCATACCAATTAGTGGTAAAATCATTTAACTGTTACAGACTTTTACGCCTTAAAAATTTGCTGACGATCGGCTCTAATAATGTAGATAACAAATTTTCGGAGGGCTATATGAACGTAAAGCAAGTTTTAAGCCGGATCTATGTCCATGATATCGATGAAGCCGTTTCTTTTTATGAGAAACTTCTGGTTCTTCCATGCAGTTTGAGATTTGATTATAAGCAAGTAAATTTGGTTTTAGCGCAAGTTGGTAATCTATTAATTTTGGCCGGTTCAGATGAAGCTTTAAAACCCTTTATCGATACAAAGGCCACCTTTTTAGTAGATTCCATTCATGAGTATAAGGATTTCTTATTAAAAAACGGCGCCACGATCGTTAGGGATTTACGGGAAGTTCCTACTGGGATCAATATGACTGTAAGACATTTAGATGGCACAATTGTTGAGTATGTAGAACATCGGAACTAGCGAAAAACGCGCATCGGTTGAAGTCGGAAAAATACTTTTCATGGCAAAGCGGAGTATGCAGGTAAGTTTTTACGGAAGATGATAGCAGATTTGTGTAAAGAAAATAAATTAGGTCGGGAGGCCCAATAATGCATTCTTTATTAGATCCACTTCAAATTAAATCCACCAGGCTCAAGAATCGATTGATCATGCCGCCGATGGCGACGGCAAAAGCAAAACCCGACGGTAAAGTAAGCCAGGCGCTTCTGGATTATTATAGGGAAAAATCAGCCGGTGGCTACTTTTCACTCATTATTATTGAACATAGTTATATTCACCAGGAGGGAAAGGCCAGTCCCAATCAACTTTCAATTGCCGATGACTCGGTTATTGAAGGTCTGCAAGAATTGGCAAAAGTGATTCATGAGAATGGATCGCAATGTATCATCCAAATGAATCATGCCGGGAGCGCCACCAAAGAAGAAATTACCGGTGTAATCCCTGTAGGCCCTTCAGCAGTGGCTAATCCACGTTTAGGATCAACTCCTCGTGAGCTGACACCGGAAGAGATAGAGAACTTGGTTACTGCTTTTGCCGATGCGGCCCGGCGGGCGAAAACGGCGGGCTTTGACGGGGTGGAAATCCATTCCGCCCATGGATATTTGTTAAACCAATTCTTTTCGCCGCTGACCAACCGGCGGAGCGATCAATATGGCGGAACCGTAGAAGACCGGATCCGGATTCATCAAAAAGTAATAGCGGCAGTCCGAAAGTCCGTAGGAGATGATTCCATGGTATTACTCAGGCTGGGAGCTTCCGATTTTATGAATGGAGGGAGTACTATCGAAGATAGTCAGATTGCAGCCCAAGAATTTGAAAAGACCGGTCTCGATATCTTGGATATTTCAGGCGGCTTCTCAGGATATAACGTACCCGGCCTCACTTATGGGCCAGAAAACCAAGGATATTTTGCCTCACTCACGGAGGCTGTTAAAAAAGTGGTATCCTTGCCAGTCATTCTGACCGGTGGAATTATTGAAGTCCAGGCAGCCCAAAAGATGCTGGCTGAAGGAAAAGCCGACTTAATCGGGGTTGGCCGGGCAGTATTCAGCGATTCCGATTGGGCTCGGCGGGCGATTGAAAGTTTGAGGCAGGGATAAAAATGATACCTATTTTTTATTAAAGAGTTCTATCATTTTGGCCGAATGTTAGATAAGGGGGAATAATCATGAATGACAAAATACCCGTATCTGAAATTTTGTGCCAGGGTAAAGAAGTAAGGATAGAGTTGGTTAATTATTATGGCAATAAAATTATTATTAAGGCGACTGTCCTGCAGATGGATGATAAATATTTAATCTTTACTTTGTCGCAGCAAGAGGGTATTTTTAACCAAGTTCATGTTGATGCAGAGGTAAAAGTCGTTTGCGGTGAAGAGGTTCATCCCGGAACCATCGGGCCTTTGCCTGAAAAGGAATACATTTTTTACAGCAAGTTCATCAAGGTTCGGGGAGATGATTCGCCGCAACTGATTGTAAGCATCCCTTTCGCTTCTTCAGAAATTAGTGACCGGAGACCCGAATTGAATCAGAACTTGCCCTTTAGTTATTTTTTGGATGAGAAAGAGATCAAGGGCGGTGTCGTGATTCATTTAACATCGACCGGTTTAATGGTGTCCATAAAATCCGATTCGGCATTAGAAATTGGTTTGGGTATTTCGTTTCGGCTTACTTTACCTACCAGTCCAAGTCCGCTGCTGTTGATGGGGACCATTACCGGGATTTGGAAGGATGGAGGTAAAAGCCGGATCACCCTGGATTTTTCACATACCCCCCTGGATTTTCAAGATCAAATTACCAAATATCTATTTAGCCTCCCTAAAAACCCGGTTGTCCCAAAAGAGAAGCAATCGAAGGCGGCATTTATCAAAATCAATTAGATTCTCTTTCCGGTCTTAGTACACCGTAACTTTCTGCAAAAAATTACCTTCAATCCGCTTTTATTTTATAATAAAGCTTCCTAAAGGTCATCATCAGTTATTTTTATAATAAGATATATACAGTTATGAGTATTCTTGAGACAGTTTAGGGGGCGTTAACGGTTGGATCGTCAAATACCGGTTTATCCAGAAATTCCGCTGCCGTATTTTTTTAAAAATCCCGATAAAAGCAGTTATCAGATTTCGCCGGATGGAAAGCATCTCTCTTTTCTGGGGCCTTATCATAACCGGATGAATGTGTTTGTTCAAAACCTGGATACAGGGATGGTAGAACGGGTTACTTCCGAAACGGCGCGGGATATTGCCGGGTATTGTTGGAAGGGAAATCAGCGTATTATTTACCGCAAAGATTTTAAAGGGGATGAAAATTTTCATGTGGTTGCCGTTGAATCGAATGGCCAAAATCTTAGGGATTTAACTCCATTTCCCGGGGTGCGGGCTGAAATCTATGATGACTTGGAAGATCAAGAAAATGAAATGATTATCGGCCTTAACCAAAGGAATCCCCAGGTATTCGATGTTTATCGCCTCAATGTAGCCACTGGCGAATTAATAATGGCGGCTGCCAATCCGGGCAATATCGAAGGATGGTTAACAGATCATCAGGGGAGAGTCAGAGTGGCCATAGCTTTTGAAGGTACGGATAATATTTTGCTTTACCGGGAAACGGAAGCAATGCCATTTAGACCGATAGTAACCACCAGCTTCCGGGTTACTATGAATCCTTTATTCTTCACCTTTGACGACCGGAATGTTTATGCCGCATCCAATATGGGACGGGATAAAACGGCCATTGTTGAATTGGATATGGCTCGTGGTGAGGAGAAGGCCTTAATTTTTCAAGAGCCTGAAGTTGATGTGGAAAGTCTTCATTATTCCCAGAAGCGAAAAGTATTGACATACATTGATTATATGACCTGGAAAACGAAATATAAGTTTTTAGATCCCTATACGGAACAAATATTCACTAAAATCCGCCGTTATTTACCCTCTGATGAAGTGGCGCTGGTGGATCATAGTAAAAATGAAGATTTTTATATCGTGCGCCATTATAGTGACCGTTCCCGGGGTTGTTACTATTTATACGATGCCGTCTGTGATCGACTGAGCAAATTGGCGGAAATCAGCCCCTGGCTTCCGGAAAAGCTGATGTGTGAAATGAAGCCAATTGTTTATACGTCCCGGGACGGCTTATTGATTCATGGTTATGTAACCTTACCCAGAGGAATGGGAACTAAGAATTTGCCGGTGGTGGTGAATCCTCACGGCGGTCCATGGGCCCGCGATGTTTGGGGCTTTGATGCTGAAGCTCAGTTTTTGGCCAATCGGGGCTTTGCCGTATTACAAATGAATTTTCGGGGTTCTACCGGCTATGGCCGCAATTTTTGGCAAGCTTCCTTTAAAGAGTGGGGCCGGCGGATGCAGGATGATATTACCGATGGTGTGAAATGGCTTATCAAAGAGGGGATTGCCAATCCTCGGAGAATAGCGATTTATGGGGGTAGTTACGGAGGATATGCCACCTTAGCTGGCCTAACTTTTACACCTGAGCTTTATGCTTGTGGAGTCGATTATTGTGGAGTAGCTAATCTGTTTACCTTCATGAAGACGATTCCTCCTTATTGGAAACCGACTTTGGAACGGTTTTATGTGATGGTGGGAAATCCGGAAGAAGACATCGGGCTACTCCGGGCAGCATCGCCGGTTTTCCATGTAGATCAGATTAAAGTCCCGGTTTTTGTGGCTCAAGGAGCGCAAGACCCCAGAGTGAATATCAATGAATCCAACCAAATTGTGGAGGCCCTTAAAAGACGGGGTGTCAATGTGGAGTATATGGTTAAAGAAAATGAGGGACACGGCTTTCATAATGAAGAAAACCGCATTGCTTTTTATAAGGCCATGGAAGATTTTTTGAAAAGAAATTTGGGAGAAAATTAAGAGGCTGTCCAAAAATAGTCAAAGCATCATTCAAAGACCCTGATGGAGGAGCTTTTTAAACAGCCTGCTTCGACTATCCTTTATTTTGACGATTGTCAGGATAATTTTCCGGCGGCACTGGTAACGACGATTCCGCTGATCAAGAAGACATTCCGGCCAGGCGCATATAAAATGTTTTTCTGTCCAGATGATGCCATTCACCGGTCAATATCCCTAGGAGATTGGCCGCCATAATCTGAACACTTTGAAAAATAGGCCAGCCGATGGAGGGACCGAATTTACCGAAGTAAAGGACGGAGATGCCGTACAGATTGGTTCCGCCAAACCAAATGAGCCCCATGAGAATGGTATAAGAACAATTACGAACCGACTCTTTTCTTTGAAAAAGCTTCAAACTACGGTTTTGAAACAATAACACACCGCAGTAAATAGTACTTACGACAAATGCTCCTGCCAGGATAATGCACCAGGTGGCGTTGGAGGCGTTTTGCATTTTGGCCCCGTGGAGAACCGCCAATTTTTCAAGGGGTTTACCAACGATCAGAGCAAAATTAAAAAACATCCCGAGGATTCCGGCAGCGATGCAGATGATGGTTACTTGGCGATGGGGATTTTTTGAAGGCGGGGCTTTCAAAACGTTTTTGGCAAAGGGCCGGGATTCCAGGGAACTGAGGATAATTCCCAGCACTGAGATGATGGAGCCGCAAATAATACAGATTCCTACCGGTTTCCAGATACTTTCGGGATGGTAAACAATCAGCGGGAAGATGGTGCCTAAAACATTCCCGATACCGATGACAATCACTGAAGTTAAGGCAATTCCAAGTTCGCGAAGACCGATCCCAAAACCGATATTGCTTAAACCCCAGCCGGCTCCCATCAGGAAAACCAGGGCTAGTGTCATCAACGGTATGGAACCGAGAATATTCAAAAATCCCGGGATGGTGGTGAATGCCAAAATGAAGGGGTATACCAGCAAAGCCCAAAAAGAATAAGTAATCCAAGTGTTCTCCCAGTTCCATCCTTTGATCTTTTTCATCCACACACCGTAAGAACCGGAAAGTATACCGGAGCAAATCCCGAAAATTAAACCCAAATTGATGTTGGCAGTTGTCATGAAGAGCTCTCCTTAACAGCAATGAATGCTACAAAGTATTATTATCATATCAGTTTCCATAAAATCTTGTCAATTGAATGGAACTTTCAAACTCGTTTTGAATTGGGTATGAATGCCGTGAAGAGAAGCAATAGAGTTCTCGGGTGTAAAAATGCCAGGTTGGCTGACCGACCTGGCATTGGGTGTTACAAGCGCTTTTCAGGTAGAAAAAAGAAAACCATACGGCGTGGTTCTGTTCATCGGCAGCAGCCCGGCGAAACGGTTCCCAGGATGAAAAAATCCTCGGCTTTGTCCGCAATTCTCAAATAAAAATCAACGGGTTCCTGCTCATCAATAAAGGATGCTTTGAGGCCTTCCCAATAATCGTCAGGGCATTCCTTGGTGATTCGCGGGGTGGGGTTTTGACCGGTGATTGTTCTGTAAATTCCGCTAAATATCTGAAAAAGTTTGATCTCTTCCCTGCGAATTTCCCGGATCCGTTCCTTTTGTTCAGGGACCGGAGCTATCTGACTTAATTTTTCATAACAGACAATCGCACTGCATTCTCCATTGAGGGCTTTTTCAATATCTTGGACCAGACTGTCAAAATGGCGAGGGCCCATCGGATTGTATGGACTCAAATCCATCTGTTTTGGCTCCTTACGTCCAAAGGCTTTAAATTAAAGAAAAGGCTTTTGGTAGGTTCTTGCGATATTATATGATTAGGGAATTGGTATCTCTGCTGGGTTGATGGCATAAATTGGGCTGGTCGAACAGGGTATCCGTAATTGAACTTGCGGGAGACGCTGCTTTTTTATGTTTGATGGGGCGAAGGTTTCTTCAATGGCTCACAGCCTATATTGCTTAGGCATATATTACTAGTAAAACATCACCAAATATTTGATAATGGGGCAGTGAGTTTTTTACCAAACCGGAGGATTGAAACTTTTGGCTCCATAACGAACCTTTTTGGGATGAATTGTCCTTGAAGGAGGGAATCAATTTGTATCCAGTCTATCCTTACGCCGGATGTAAACGAAAATGTGAAGATATCCCGGTTGCTTTTCCACCGCAGCATCAGGAGGTGCAACCGGGATTGGAATATAAAATGAATCCCCGGCCGATTTTTGATTATGAAGGGTATCGCGGCAGCGGAAAATTGGCGGGAAAAGTGGCGATCATTACCGGCGGTGACAGCGGAATGGGGCGGGCTGTTGCCGTGGCCTTTGCTAAGGAAGGGGCGGCAGTGGCCATCGTTTATCTTTACGAGCGGGAGGATGCCGCTGAAACCCAAAGATACATTGAAGCGTTGGGAGGACGTTGCCTGGTGATTGAAGGGGATCTGCGCAACCCGGAGTTTAGCCGCCAGGTGGTAAGCCAGGTTATCAGTACATTCTGCCGGCTTGATATCTTGGTGAACAACGCCGGAGTCCAATTTCCGCAAACCAGCATCCTGGACATTTCTGATGAACAATTGGAGAACACTTTTCGCACCAATATTTTCTCTTTTTTTTATATGACCAAGGCGGCTTTGCCTCATATGAAGCCGGGTTCGGCGATTATCAACACGGCTTCGATTACGGCCTACCGCGGTGAAGCGGATTTAATCGACTATTCCTCCACCAAAGGGGCGATCGTCACTTTTACCCGCTCGTTGTCGTTGTCCTTGGAGAAAAAAGGGATTCGCGTCAATGCGGTTGCTCCGGGCCCGATTTGGACACCCTTAATTGTTTCCAGTTATTCGGCGGAGAAGGTCAGTAAGTTCGGCTTGGACACGCCGATGAAGCGGGCCGGCCAGCCGTTTGAATTGGCTCCGGCGTGGGTTTATTTGGCCTCTGACGAATCCCGGTATGTTTCGGGCCAGACGATTCATGTCAATGGCGGGGTTATCGTGGGGTCGTAACTATTATTAGACAGTGATGGCGAGACCGAGCCTTTTGCGAATGGTTTCTGTATTATTAAGAATTAGCACTTTTAATATTTTTTACTGAAGATGATATTTCTTTATTTTAGTAATCCGCATAATTAAAACTATCCGGGGATGAAATTTTATTATTCCCGGATTTTTAATTAATTTTTAAGGGAAAATTATCAATTGGGTGCAGGCCTATTATTAAAATTTTTTAAAATTTAGCAGGAATAATGAGCAAGATCAAGAATTATTTTATTAATTAAGTTGATTAATTGTTAAAAGTAATAATCTTGTTTGATTGGAAGGCGTTTCTAAAATGGCAATCAAAATGCCGAAGGGAAAAAATACAGCTCAATTACAATTGGAGAATCGTTCCACCCTGTTAAAACTGCTGCATCGAAATGACCATATTTGCCGGAAAGATCTAGCGGAGATGAGCGGTTTAACCGGAGCGGCTGTTACCAATTTGGTCAGGGATATGATTGCAGTTGAATTAATTAAAGAAGACCGGGACTTTGAAAGTTCATTAAATCGGAATGCTATCCCTTTACAAATTAATTATCAGCATTTTTTAGGCATTGGAGTTAATTTACGCCGGGATCGCCTTTCTTATGCGTTGTTCAATTTGAACGGACAATTGCTTGAAAAGAAACAGACTCTTTTGCAGCTTGAAGGGCCTATTGATAATGTTTTACAGAGTATCAAAGAAGCGATTGATTATTGCATTTGCGTTTCTTCCGGAAAAGGCCGGGTTGTTGGTATCGGAGTATCAACTCCGGGACCGATTCATCTGGGAAAAGGTGAAATTTCTTTTTTGACTCACTATCCTGAATGGAAAGCGATCCCGATCAAAAAATATCTGAAGCAGCAATTCAGTCTGCCGGTAATCCTTGATAACAACTCGAATGCTGTTGCCCTGGCAGAAAAATGGTTCGGCGAAGGTAAAGAATATCAGCATATGATTTCATTTTTGATCAGCAAGGGGATCGGAGCAGGAATCATTCTAGATGGCAAAATTTTTCACGGAGCCTTCGGTTTCGCCGGAGAAGTGGGCCATATGAGTATCAATTATGATGGTCCGCTTTGTGACTGCGGGAATCGGGGATGTTTGGAGCTTTATTGCTCAACGGATGCCCTCCTAAAGAAAGCTCAAACTGATTACGATATTCAAGTTGGAAGTTGGGATGAGTTTAAGAATCGGGTTAAAAACGGGGATCAGACACTGGCGAAATTGGCTTTCGATAGTGGAAGGCATTTGGGCTATGGCATCGTAAATCTTGTCAACACCTATAATCCGGAATTGATTGTACTCAATGGGGATATGAATGATTTCGGAATTGATTGGCTTGAAACTGTTAAACAAGCTGCCACAGAACGATTGCTTCCCGATGCAGCCTCTAGATTACAGATTAAATTTACCTCGCTTCAGGAAAATCCGGTATTACTGGGTACGTTAGCCATGGTTAGCGAATTCGTTTTCGAGCAGCCTGAATTGAGCCTTTTTATGGATAAACCAGTAATAATGTAAATAGCTTACTAAAATAACAGGGGGAGGATATTTTTTTGGTTTAGTAATTAATTAAGTTAATTAATTACTAAACCGTGACAAATTCTCCGGTAAGGAGGTGGAAAAGGATCAGATCAACAAGCGCCCAATAGTTAAAATAATTTCAAGGGGGAGATTTAATGACAAAAAGTAGAAAATGTTTAGTTTTGGGAGTAATATTGCTTTTAATTTGTATGATGACGGCCGGTAATATCAGCGCTGCGAAAAAATTCGAAGGTGTAACCATTAACGTAGCGATGCAAAGCCATAATGCCACGAAGGCTTTGATTGGAATATTGCCGGAGTTTGAAAAAGCTACCGGAATGAAAGTGAATGTGGACCAACTTCCCCAGGCAGAGTTGGCCAAAAAAGCCGAGGCAAGTTTTGCGGCCCGCGCGGACAATTATGATGTTGTAACGATATTAATTGTGAGTGTATCCAGATATGCCAGGGCAGGATGGTTGGCTCCGCTTGACAAATATATCAAGAAATCATCCGACATCAATATTAAAGATTTCGTGCCTGGCTTTATCAATTCTCAAAAATATCAAGGGAAAACATACGCACTTCCATTTTATGGCGAGAGTTCCTGCCTGATGTACCGCAAAGATCTGTTTAAAGAAGCAGGCTTGACGGTTCCCCAAACGATGGATGAATTATTGGCTGATGCCGCGAAACTAACCAAAGGCGATACCTATGGTATCGTTCTAAAAGCCGGTCGCGGTCAGGCGTCCAACGGGTATCTTTGGCCGATGTTTCTTCGTTCATACGGCGGCGATTATTTCAACAAGGGAAACAAACCGGTTTTTAATAACAAAGCAGGGCAAAAGGCTACCCAATTCTTTGCGGATTTAATGAAATATTCTCCTCCGGGAGCGGTCAATATGGGTTGGAATGAAGTCCAGGTATCAATGGAGCAGGGACAGGCCGCAATGACGATTGATGCCACCAATTTTGCCCAAGCATTTGAAGTTTCAGATATGTCCAAGGTCGCTGGTAA
>DNPQ01000322.1 GCA_003501335.1 Bacillota bacterium | reverse complement strand
TGCCCCAATGGTGTGAGTTCAAGGAAGCGTGCTCAGTGGGAGAGTAACCGATGTCTTTGAGGCCTAAAAGCTTGTAGAATCAAAGGCTATGGTTACTCTTCCACTGAAATAACTAACCTGAATAACTTCTTTGGGGAAGAGCAAGAGTTAGGTCAAATAGGCATCTATTACGAACATTCCAGTTTATGGAATCATAGCCTGATGACATTGGGCAGGAGGGGGATGAGGACGTAAAAAATGAAAAGAATGTTTTGAAATCTTTAAAAGCAATATTTTTAATTTTTTGTCCAACATGGCCTATATCCTCAACATTGATTTTTAAAAATCCATGATAGAAACGTTTATGTGGGACAGGTTGGGCAAGTGGGGAAAAAATTAAAAAGGGTTTTTATTGACCGAAAAGGGAATCAATGCTATGATAATAATATATTATTACGATAATAAATTATTATTAACATAATCATTTACCTGACTTGGGGGGTCGCAATACGAATTCTTTATTGAAAAAGTATATACCAATCGTTGATTTCTTGGCTGAAGTAATGGGGAATGATGCGGAAGTCGTGCTTCATGATGTTTCCGATATGGATAATTCGGTGGTGGCGATTCGAAACAATCATATTAGCGGAAGAAAAGTCGGAGCCCCGGTAACAAATTTAGTTTTAAAGGTGATGAAAGACCAGAAATATAACGATACTCCTTATATTGTTAATTATAAAGGAATTTCAGAAAACGGAAACATTCTCAAATCTTCTAGTTATTTTATCCGGGATGAGCAAGGTTGTCTCATTGGCATGCTTTGTATCAATATTGATTACAGTAAATTTGAGCAATTTCGGAACTATCTGGACAGCTTTATCCGCATTCCTGAAAGTAATGATCAAGTGACTCCGGTTGAAGAACGCTTCAGTTCATCCGTAGAGGCCGTGACTCTGGATGGCATTGAGAGCATTATTCGCAATATCAAAATAAGCCCTGAACGGATGTCACAGGATGAGAAGATTGAAGTGATCAAAGAATTAAATAACAGCGGTGCTTTTCTGCTTAAAGGCTCTGTCGCTGAAGTAGCTTCCCAATTAAGAGTATCTGAAGCAACAATTTACAGATATTTGACCAAAATAAAAAAGGAGTAAACAAAAAAATGGCTGAAATTATTAACAGCAAGAAGGCGCCATCAGCTATCGGGCCGTATTCGCAAGCAGTAAAAGCAGGAGATTTTCTCTTTGTTTCCGGACAGTTACCGATTGATCCCATAACCGGTAAAATGGTCGACAACGATATAATTCTTCAAACGCGGCAATCTTTATCCAATATTAAAGAGATCCTTGCCGGCGCACAGATGACGCTAAATGATGTAACCAAGGTTAATGTTTTTCTGGCGGATATGAATGATTTTGCTGCTATGAATGAGGTTTATGCCGAATTCTTTACAAAAAATTTCCCAGCCCGCGCTGCAATTCAAGTCGCTCGTTTACCGAAAGATGCTTTGGTAGAAATTGAAGCGATTGCTGTAAAAAGTTAAATTTATTATTGATGTCAAGATTGCTAGAGCGGGATCCTTTTTAATTCAAAAGGGAAAGGGAAATGCTCTAGTATTTATATACTTTTTACATGTCATGTTTATGTTATTGATCGGCTTTAAAGGTTGCAAATATTTACACAATAAATATAAATTTTTTAATTTATTGACAAATATATAACAGTATTAATCTCCTTATGAAAATGACACAGTTATCCGGTGAATTTTAAATGATAGTAGGAAGACTCGGCCGGAAACAAAATCAATTTTTAAAGAAGGTGAGAACAAGAAACCTAATTTTGTAATAACGGAGCCCGGGTCTACAAATTAAAAAAAGGAGCGAATCACATGAAAAGATGGTTATTAGTTTTCCTTTTGATAGTAGCTTTAACTGGTCTTCCTGTTTTTGCGGAGACCAAAACTCTCAATTTCTTAGAGGTTATGACAAGTCCGGAACGGACCGTCTTAATTAAGGGTATGATTGGGGACTATGAGGCAAGCCATCCGGGGGTTAAAATTAATCTTATTTCCCCTCCCTATGAGCAAGCCGACCAAAAGGCTACCTTAATGTTGAATTCCAATCAACCATTAGATATTATTGAAGTTCGCGATAACACCATCAAACAATTTGTTAATAACAACAAGTTGGCCAATTTGGGTAAGGATTATCGGAGCTGGAAAGAAGCGAAGACGCTGACTCCGGTTGCGATGATGGCTGCTAAAACCGTTAATAATACTCTTTATATTGTTCCGCAGTGTATCTTTGTTAAAGCCTTATTTGTCCGCAAAGATATCTTGGAGAAGAATGGTATTACTACAGTACCTGGCACAATTGCCGATTTGGTTAAAACCTGTGAAAAAATTACGGACTCCGCTAAAAACCAATATGGCTTTGCTTGGCGTGGCAAATCCAGTGAAATGAAGTTTGCAGATTTCTTTGCATCTGCAGGTATTACCGATATCAAAAAAGACACCTTGTTATATTCCGATACCAAAAACTATTTCACCGATCCGCGCTATGTTGCAGGGATGAAAATATATATTGAGTTGTTTCAAAAGTCAGCCCCGAAAGATGCTATTAACTGGGGATTTAATGAACAAATCAATGGCTTTGTTTCCGGCATCACCCCATTTTTAATGCAGGACCCGGATGCGATTCCGCTCATTGATAAAATGCTGGATCCCAACAAATATATTGTAATCCCGATGCCGGTTGGTCCTACAGGAAGCGCTTACCTTGATTACGGTTTTACCGGGCTGGGTATTCCGAGTTATTCCAAGAATCAAAAGCAGGCTTGGGATTTTATTTCGTGGATGAATTCTGCTGAGAAAAACGGTTATTTTTGTGAACATTATGGAACCCTCCCTGTACAGAGCACTGCCTTTAGTGCCAACAAGTATTTCCAGGGAAAACATTATACTGCATTCTTAACAGAAATGACTAACTCCAAGAAGTATTTCTTTAGACCCTTTCCGCAATCTTCAACGAAATGGCCGGGTTGGGACGCTATTCATACGGCCGATCTGCAAAGTGTCTTACTGGGACAAGCTAAGTTAGAAACTGTTCTTACAAAATGGAAAGAATATTGGAGTAAATAAATTTTAGAGTTATAACCAGACGGAGGCACAATGAATAATGCTTGGAGCCTCCGTCTTTAAAAATTTTGCGCAGGCGAAATTTTGACTGTAGCTGTATTTGTTTGACCATAGTGTGGAGGTGCTCCGATGCGGCGAAATTATAACGGTTTCCTATTCATGCTTATGATTCCGGCGTTCTTGCTATTGGCGGTATTGATCTTCTTTCCGGTTGTTAAGGGAATGGTGATTGCCTTTCAGAACTACAACCTGAATAATCCCCTTTCGATGGTTCATTTTAACGGACTGGATAATTTTAAGGCAATCCTTTTTGATACCAATTTTAATTTTTGGCAAATTATCATTAATACACTTATTTGGATTTATGTTTCATTATTTTTCCAATTTACATTGGGACTCATTTTAGCCTTGTTACTAAGGGAGCCGTTTCGCGGAAGAGGCATTTACTCAGGCTTGGTATTTTATCCATGGGCGCTTTCGGGCTTTGCTATCGGCTTAATTTGGTCCTGGATGTTTAATGGCCAGTTTGGGATTGTCAATGACTTATTACAAAGGGCTCATTTAATCCATTTAAATGTTGGTTTTCTATCGGACCCTAAATTGGCAATGATATCGGTCATCATTGTGAATATTTGGTACGGAGTGCCGTTCTTTGCCATCATGTTACTGGCAGGATTACAATCGATACCCAAAGAGTTGTTTGAGGCTGCTGAAATTGATGGCGCCGGTTCAGTAAAGCGACTCTTCTTCATAATTCTCCCTTATATTAAGACGACTATTGTGAGCACGGTTCTTCTTCGGACTATTTGGATTATGAATTTCCCCGAAATCATTTATGCGATGACCAGTGGCGGACCGAATAATGCGACCAATATCCTCTCTACTCAAATGATTAATAAGCTGGTTAAATTCTATGACTATGGGCAAGGTTCCGCTGTTGGAGTCATTATTATGGTCATTCTATTTGCTTTTGCTTTTATTTATTTGAAAGTTTCCGGAGCGAAAGAGGAGGGGGCAGCATGAGCAAAGTTTCGTATCTTAAATTGGATGCAGAACCCAAGCGTGACAATGGGGCTGCCGCCCGTTATAAAAAGGCGGCTTTCAAGGGAACCCGGATTATTTTATTAACCTTTTTTTTGGCAGGGGCCTTATTACCATTATACTGGGTCATAGTGACTTCCTTGAAAGGCGGACGAGAAATTTATACGTTTCCGATTCGCTATTGGCCGCAGTTTTTAACTTTTGAAAATTACTCCTATCTGTTTAAGATTAGCAACTTTCAGGTGTATTTTCGTAATAGTGTTCTCGTTTCCTTTTTCGCATCAACAGGAGCATTGCTAATCTCAATGTTGAGCGGTTATGCTCTTTCCCGTTTCCGGGCGAAACGAATTCGAATGGCGTTTCTACTCGCAATGTATTTTACACAGATTATTCCGGCTTATATGATTATGACTCCTCTTTATACATTTTTGGCCCGTTTGGGATTGAGTGATAATCTGCTTTCATTAACCGTAATTTATACCGGAATGATGATTGCCTTTTCGTCAATTATGGGGAGCGGTTTTTTTGCTTTGATTCCAGTTTCGATGGAGGAAGCTGCTCAGATTGATGGTTGTAATAGAATTCAGGCATTGTTTCAAATTATTATTCCGTTAGTTTTGCCGGGCTTGGCGGCAATTTTCAGTTTTTCATTTGTGAATATTTGGAATGAGCTTTTTCTTGCAGTCATGTTGATGAGTTCAGATCAGAATATGACGGTTCCGGTAGCATTAAATTCATTTATTTCTAAGGCTGGCGTAAGTTGGGGCGTTCTTAGCGCTGGAATTGTCGTCTCTTTGTTACCAACATTAGTAGTTTTTGCAGTAGCCCAGAAATACATTGTAATCGGCCTTACCGAAGGCGCCGTTAAAGAATGAGTAGACTATTTTATTTTAACTAAAGCGCGCATGTATATGCAAAAATGACGGTTGGTTTGGGCTATTTTAACCTTGGCTTGCCAGTGTTAAAATTTGGGACAATAGGAGCAGATGTCATGAAAACTACAAAGGAGCATTCAAGATGAACGAAACCAAAAATGTTACTGAAATTCTTCATCATTTAGGAGAGGATGATTTTCCTTTCGGGGCGGTCAGTCCTCCAATATATCAGACTTCTATTTTTTCATTTCCGACGTTTGAAGATTTTCAGCATGCCATGAGCGATGAAGTTCATAATTATCTTTATAGTAGGGGTAATAATCCTACGGTGAATTTATTTGAAATTAAGATTGCCGCTTTGGAACATGGTGAACGGGCTAAATTAGTTAGTTCGGGAGTAGCGGCTATTTCTGCCAGTATTTTGGCATTTGTAAAAGCCGGCGATCATATCGTGGCCGTGAGAGATGCTTATAGCTGGGCAAAAACCTTGCTTGAAAAATATCTTGCCCGTTTCGGCGTAGAGTACACTTATGTGAGCGGCACAAGTCTGGAAGAGATTGCCGCGGCAATCCGACCGAATACGAAAATCATTTATTTGGAGAGTCCAACCACATTCCGTTTTGAGCTTCAGGACTTAAAAGGGGTTGCCGCTTTAGCCAAAGAAAAGAAGATTAAGACTATCATTGATAATACGTGGGCGACTCCTATTTTTCAGAATCCTTTGGATTATGGTATCGATATCGTCGTTCATTCTGCGACCAAATATTTCGGGGGACATAGTGACCTTGTGGCCGGGGTAATCGTTGGTAAGGAAAAGGACATCGAACATATCTTTCAAACGGAGTTCCAAAATATCGGCACCGTCCCGGATCCTTTTATGGCCTGGTTATTACTGCGGGGAATTCGAACTTTACAAATCCGCATGAAGGCTCATTTTGCTAATACATTGGAAATTGTCAAATATCTTTCAGAACACCCCAAGATTAATGAAATATTATATCCATTCTATGAAAAAAGTCCCCAGTATGAATTAGCGAAAGCGCAAATGCGGGGAGGATCGGGGTTATTTTCATTTAAATTAAAAACGAAAGATGCCGGCCGTGTAGCTGAGTTTACCAATAAATTGCAATACTTCAGACGTGCAGTTAGTTGGGGAGGATATGAAAGTCTTGTATTCCCTTATGCGGCATCCCATCCGGATGCATCGGATGAACTTGTTTCATTGATCCGGGTGCATATAGGTTTGGAAGAACCCCAATTACTGATGGAAAGCCTTGAGAATGCTTTGAAATGTGTTTGATAAAGTTTATTCCAACTCGTATCCACCCGATACGAGTTGGAATCATATTAGTTCGTCATAGCCCTTTGTGGGGCTGGGATATGTCCGCCGCGCCGGATAAACTTGGCAGGGCTGAACTGGTTTACCGCCATCACCGGAGCGCTTCCTAACAATCCTCCAAACTCCACCATATCTCCAACTTTTTTCCCTGGAGCCGGTATAACCCGGACTGCTGTAGTTTTATTATTGATGACTCCAATGGCTAACTCATCGGCTATAATACCGGCAATAGTCTCCGCTGAAGTGTCACCGGGGATTGCAATCATATCTAAGCCGACCGAGCAGACACAGGTCATAGCCTCCAGCTTTTCAATGGATAGCGCTCCAGCCTTGACTGCTTCTATCATTCCCGCATCTTCACTAACCGGGATAAAAGAACCACTGAGACCGCCGATAGCCGAAGAAGCCATTGCCCCGCCTTTTTTTACTGCGTCGTTTAAAATAGCCAAAGCGGCTGTAGTACCCGGGCAACCGCACTTTTCGAGTCCCATTGCTTCAAGGATATTGGCAACACTGTCACCAATCGCCGGGGTCGGCGCCAATGAAAGATCAACGATACCAAAGGGGACCTCTAATTTTTCAGAAACTTTACGACCGATTAATTCACCGACCCGGGTAATTTTAAAAGCAACCCGCTTAATCTCTTCGGTAAGAGTCCGAAAATCACAATCCGGTAATCTTTCGACGGCGGCTTTTACTACACCGGGTCCGCTGACGCCGATATTGATAGCGCATTCTCCTTCGCCGACTCCATGAAAGGCGCCTGCCATGAATGGATTATCATCGGGAGCATTGGCAAAAACAACTAATTTGGCGCAGGCGAGTCCACCCTGGTTTTTTGTCAATTCAGCGGCCTCTTTAATTACACATGCCATTTGAAAAACAGCATCCATGTTAATTCCTGCTTTGGTGGTCGCTAAATTCACGGAAGCACAAACTTTCTGCGTTAAGCTTAATGCTTTGGGAATGGAGGCAATCAGTTTGGCTTCACCAACCGTAGTTCCTTTTTGAACTAAAGCGGAATAACCGCCTACAAAATCAATACCCAATTTGGCGGCAATTTCATCCATCATCAGGGCTAATTCAAAATAATCGTCACTGGTTGACGATTGGGCAAGTAATGAAATGGGAGTCACAGCGATCCGCTTGTTAATAATCGGAATGCCATAGGTGCGTTCCATTTGTTGGACAGTCGGTACTAACTGATCGGCAAGGCGAAGGATCTTTGCGGAAGCTTTCTGGGCGACTGCTTTTAAATCCGGGCCTGCGCAATCAAGGATATTAATCCCCATGGTTACAGTGCGGATATCAAAATGGTAATTCTCAATCATTTGAATAGTCTCTAAAATTTCTTGGGGGGTAAAAGGCAATCTAATCACTCCTTAGCAACTCAAATCCGGTGCATATAGCTGAAAATATCTTGGTGTTGGAGGACGATTTTAACCCCCAATTGCTCACCGGCGGCTTTTAACTCGGTCTCCAAAGCTAGTAAGTCTTTATCAGAGTTGGAAATATCAATTAATAAGATCATGGCGAAAATATCTTGTAAAAGCGTTTGGCTAATATCGATGATATTGGCATTACAATCGGCCAGAATTTTAGTAATTCCGGCGACGATCCCAATCCGGTCGCTTCCCATAACTGTGACTACTACGTGTGCTTTTTCTTTCATAATTATCACCTCAATGGCAGGACTAATTCGTGATTTATTCGATTGACTCCTGCAAAAAAAAAAAATTGGGGTTTATCTTTTAGAAATTTGTAATACACGTTTTTATCTTAATTGAATATGTATGGCCCGCAGGGCCTGAACCAGGTACAGAATTCACGGTTCTTTCCCGAAAGATGGACCTGAAGACATAGGGGATAAATTAACTGGGATCATTTTCCGGAGAAAAATTAATCATAAGGATTACTCGCAACATTGTAGGGGATCTTGAAAAAATAGCGAATTCCAATTGGAATTATACTTTGCTTTTTTCGTTTTATAGTATAATTTATTTTGGTAATACAGGTTTGGAACGGGAGGATATTCCTATGAAATACGAGTTGATCCAAGAATTGACTCCAGATACTATTGCTGTTAGGACGGAGCAAGGGGAGGATCTGGTTTTTGATTCCTTGAAATTTCCGGTACCCCCCAAGGAAACCCTGCGGATGGAACTGCAAAAGGGGTTTAAAGAAGCGGCCAAGCAGAGCCATGATATTCAAGTACCCAATTTGTTGCAATATAGTGCGCTTGAGAAATTTGATCAGGGTTTTTATTTGGTTCGTAAAAATTTTTCCAAGAACGGATTGGCGCCTTTTCAACCGGTTAATCCGGAACAAACGGTTCGAGTGCTGCTGCAAATTTTGGAAATCATGGGGAGTTTTCACCACAATGGAATTATATTGGGCGGTTTAAGCCTGGGACAACTTCAATTCGATTCCAGAGGTGATTTTTATCTGCAAGATCCGTATGGAATCAATTATCTAAGCAAGTCTTTAACAGAAGAGTATAAGGTTGATGCTCCCCCGGAAGTGATTACAGGAAAAGTATGGGATCAGCGAGCCGATATATTTTCATGGGGAGTTTTGGCTTATCGCTTACTTACAGGTGAAGATCCCTTTAAAGCACCAACCCCCGCCGAACGCCTGGATAAAATTTTAAAATTTGGAGCGCTTTTTCCCAAAGATATTAAGCCGGAATTAAGTAATGAATTGAGCCAGCTTGTTATCAACTCAATGAATAGCGCTCCACAGAAAAGGCCTGATTTGGATGGACTTAAGTCTAAATTAACGCATATTATGGAAACAGACCAAGTTATAGCCGGGGAAAATGAGGTGAAAGCGTACCAAGAAAAAGCTTTGACCAATCGTCGCCGTTACAAGGCGAAAGAGCGAGGCTGGTTGTGGTTTCGTAAATATGGAATGGCAACTTTAATTACCGCTGCAATTGTTATCATTTTTATCTTAACTTGGACGGGATCCCAAAGTAAGCCTATTATTACTGAGAAGGATAAACCCAGAGAAGTATTAACCTATTATTTTCAAGGAATTCAGAATTTGAATGTTACTTTAGTCGATGAGACCCTTCATAAGGCAAAAAATAGCTTTTCAGATATGGTCACCAATCTTTATGTCATCAACAAAACCCAACAAGGAATGACATACTCTACGAAAAGCAATATTAAACTTGAATTTCTGGGATTACGAATTCAACCCGTGATGGCCAGCAGTCATCGAGTGAAGTATCAGGCTGACTATATTTTGAAGGTCTCCATGGCTAAGGAAACTCAGTATGATGCTCGAAAGGAAATATTTGTTTTAGAACCCATCAGAAAGGTTTGGCGAATTACTCAAATTGTGGTTTTAAAAGAAAAAAGGTGGAGCGAGAAAAATAAGGTTCAAGACATTCCGCAGCCGCCTAAAGGGGCAACTCTTCAGAATTCCTCAGTAATGAAAAAAGGCGCATGATGATCATTAGGCGGTTCTGACGCAAAGCTGAAATCAAATTCCAAAAGCAGTGTTAATTGCTTATTACTTCAATAAAGGTGTTTACGAGTTCAGGATCAAATTGGGTTCCTGCAAATTTCTTGAGTTCCGCCAAGGCTTCAGAGAAGGAGAGAGAATGCCGGTAGGGACGATCATTGGTCATGGCGTCGAATGCGTCGACTATGGCTAACAATCGACAAGCCAAAGGGATTTTTTCACCTTTAATCCCCAGAGGATAACCATTGCCATTCCACCATTCATGGTGATGGAGAATCCATTCAGCTATCGGCGCTAATTCGGATGCTGATTGAGCAATTCGGTATCCGATTTCCGAATGACGCTGCATCTCAAGTACTTCTTTCTTTGATAAAGGGCCGTCTTTGAAGAGAATTCGATCGGGTATACCTACCTTTCCTAGATCATGAAATTGCGCAAATAATCGCAGATCGTTTTTTAGATTGTCCGGAAATCCGATACTGGTGGTTAGTTTGAGAACCAATTTCTGTAAACGGTCAGCGTGGCCCTCGGTAATAAAATCTCTGGCTTCCAGCGCTTTTTTTAAAGTTTGAACAATAGCGCTCCGGTTACTTTGGCTGTGAAATAATTTTTCTTTCCGCATATTATTATCGGCTTCGTTGAAGAGACTGCCCGGGGATAAGTTATTACCAACCCCCAAGACATAACCGCAGGATATATTTAAGGGAACTCGGGTATGCGTTTGGTTGTATTCGAAGATAGCAGAGTTGAACTGGCCAATTAACTGATTAATCCTATATTCATCAATGTCGTTTAATAAAATAGCGAACTCATCGCCTCCGACTCGGGCTAAGAGATCTCCTTCCCGGAAGTTTATGCTCATATGCTCGGCAATGGCTTTCAACAATTTATCACCGTGGCTATGGCCTAAGGTGTCATTGATGAGTTTTAAACCGTCCACATCTAAAATAATGATTCCCAGAAGAGTTTTACTTTGCTGTCTTTTATTTAATTCGGTTTCAAAATAGGCACGATTATAGAGCCCGGTTAAAGTATCGTGTTGAATTAAATAGTTTAATTGCGTTTCTGCTTGTTTATGTTCGCTAATATCTAAAAGAACCCCGCGGAGTCCGATGAATTTTTGATCACGAATAACCCGGCTCATATGGATGATTGCTGGAAAGGTTGAGCCGTCTTTTTTTCGCAATAAATATTTCGAAATTCCAAGTTCTTCTCCGGTTAAAATGCGTTCTATATGTTCGGCCATTTTCTTTTGTTCGACTGGCGCAACATAATCGAAGACATTGATTTCTTGTTGATACTCGGCTTCAGACACTCCAAAAAGGCGATACGCTGTTTGGTCAGTAAAAGTAATTTTTCCTTGGTTGTTCATTTCAAAAATGACTTCCGGTAAAGAGTCTGCCACTTCTTCGTATTTCACATCATTTTCCCGACAAGCAGCAGTGTTTTTTATATTTAGGGAAGTTTCATATAAATTGGAATCAAGCGTTGCTGAGTTGAATAATTGAAGCAGCTCAGCAGGTTGGTGATTCCATTCAAGGAAGGAAAAAATGCCTCTGACATCGATGACGTTATGGGTATGAGTGATAAGGCGAAATGAATATACTTTTTGATAGGACTCGAAGGATGAGAGTTCGAAAGCTTCCGGGATAATGTTTAATAAATCGGCAGGGACGATTAAATTTCTAAAAGAGAGCTCTGGTAAATCAGTTAAATTATATCCGCTTAATTCGGTAAAAGCTTTATTTGCTGTCTGCAGAGAATCATTTTGGATGATAACCATCGCAACAGCGGAAATGTTGAAGATTTGTTGATAAACCTCAGATGTCATAACGTGCCCCCAGGTTTTCTTTGATAATTGTCTCATTTGAGAATTCGGTGGAGATCTTATATCCGAAGCGCGTTTTACTTAGACCAAATGCAGGGTGTTGGGAGCTGAATTTCCCGTTTTTTTGTGACTATAAAATTACCGGAAAAATTTTCTTTCAAAATGGTAATTCCAGCTACAGATTGAAATTCCTGCTAATGACGGGGAAATCGTCGTAGCATTATTTTAATTTTCTTTTTCTTACGACAGGCGCTAACAAGTTTTCTACAGGTGCATAATTATCGGTGAGGACAAGATTACCACATCGCATTGCTAAATAACGTAAATTTTGTGGTTCGAGCAAAACACCATCACCATAACCGATAGGGCCGGAATGCCAATGATGAATATTCAACGGGACATCCGATGCCAATAAAATGAAAGTATCCCGGATATTTTGGATTTGAAGCGGATTGGTACAAAACACATAAACATGGGGGAAGACTTTTCTTAAGGTAAGATAGGAGGCGCCTACCAATTTTCCGTTATCATAATTATCAATAACATTTAATAAATAGGCCCCATCCGGGTTCAGATGATTTTTAATCATCCTGATAAATTCAAGGGTGGTGAGATGCCAAGGGACTGAGAGATCATTAAAAGCATCACCGAAAAATAAATCATACTTGGTTGTTGTAGGCAAATTTCTGATGGTGCCCCGGGCGTCACCAATGTAAGTGTGAATTGGTGTATTTTGGGGAAAACCTAAGGCAAGCCGGTTGGCAGCAACTACCACCGGATCGATTTCGGCGACGTCAATCTGGGATTTTGGCCATTGATAAAGCATCCAACGGGGAAAAGTATAGCTCCCTGCGCCAATAAAGAAAGCCTTTGGACATTCCTTGCCGGATAGGTAACGGCGAGTTAGGTTTTGATAAATGTGTTCATAATCATAACGCAAATCGGATGGGTCTTTTAAATCAATAAAACCGTGAATTAGACTATCGAGAGCAAGCACTCGGACATCGTGAGCCGGATTGCATTCTTTTTGATAAACTTTGACATATTGATACGGGCTGTCGACGGCAAAAAGCAAATCGTCTGTTTTAACACGTAAACCCAATGTTTGAGCACAATCCAGGGCTTCCCTAGGGAGAAAGCTGGACTTCGTTACAGAAATTCCAATAATGCCAATTAATAATAAAATCCATACGGTCGCAACAGGGCGAATGGTACTAAGCCACCAGCAAATAATGGCTAGAACGAGCGATAAGGCTAAAAGTGTCTGAATGGTTCCTAAAGTGGCGATAAACCAAAATCCAGTCAGTAAAGTACCACAGAAACTACCGACAATAGCCCAGGCATTCAACGAACCAATAATAGGAGCTGCGGTAGGAGCACTTTGGAGAGCCAGTTTGTAGTTAATTGGAGTGATGCTGCCGATTGCAATAGCGGGAAATAATATTGTAAACATTGACCCTAATAGAATTTGCCAGGGTAATGAAAGTTGATTGGGCCATGGGGAAGTCCAGAAGAAATTCATATTTACAATAATGGTCAGTACCAGAATTGAAGCGATTCCAAATAGCGGAGACAAAAACTTTTCCGGATGTTGTTTTTCAGCTAAGCGTCCACCAATAAAATAGCCAATTGTTATACCAACTAAAATAAAGCTGATGTTTGAAGTCCATGAAAAAATTGAATTACCATAATAACGCGATAGCAACCTTCCACCTAAAAATTCGATCATCATCAAGGTGCTTGCGGCCAAAAACGCAACCAAATAAGAAATTTTTTTAGAAAATATTGGTTTTGAAACTCCAGTATTATCTAGCTTTTTGTAAGATGGCTCAACAGATAGGGACTCAGTATTATTTTCATGCTGGTTTGGATGTTGATTGGATAGCATAAGATTCGGATGAGCCTGGTTGAACAAAGCAAAGAATAAGAATAGAAATCCCAATAGTATTAAAATCAAGGTAATTAAGAATAAAATTTGCATGGAGCCAAGAATAGCGATAAAAAGAAAACCAGTGAGCAATGTCCCAACGATGCTTCCGAGGGCTCCCCAGGCAAAAATATTCCCAAGAATGATTCCAGAGTGCCACTTGTGAGAGCAAATCGAATGTGTGAGAGCTAATTTGGCGGTTAACGGAGTGAGGGTACCTAATAGTAAAGAAGGTAAAGTAAAAAGGATAAAAGCGGTAATAAAAATCTGCAAAGGCCAATTCATCCACGGGAAGGGTATCCATGAACCCAGTAGCCAGTTGAGGATTAGAACGAAAATGCATCCTAAAGCTGATAGAATCAAGAACCGAGCCAATAGAAAGTAAGAAGGATTTCGTTCGGCAATTATACCACCCCAATAACTCCCCAAACTATTTCCAAACAGAATGATTCCAATAACGGCCGCCCAAGTATATAGGGAATTGCCATAATGGCTGCCCATTAACCGACTGGCAACTAACTCCAGGGTCATCAAGACCATTTGGCTTAAAAAAGCAGCTAAGTAAGGGAAGCAGGGCATGATATGATTTAGGGTGAAGGGATTGGGCTTTTTCTTTGCTATTTGACTTATATCCATTGATTAATCTCCATTGTTGTATATGATTTTTCAATGTTGTAGTTAACTGTTGAATCTTGCAATTTAATTTGAAAAACAGGCTTATAATAAAAAGAAGACTATTCTTTGATAGCAGGAACTATTTTTTAAATACTTTCGAACTTGGAGAGCTTTTCCCTTCTGAATCCAATAATTTTTAATCGTAAAAGGGTCTTTTTGGCAGGGGCCAAAATAAAAGGATAGAAATTAATTTTATGATTTTCCTAATGATAATTGAGTAGTGTCAGAGAATTTTTACTTCAGGCCAGTCAAATCTACTTAAAGGAGGTGAGTAAATGGCTGAATTAACTTTCACAATCAAAAAGCATCTCTTGGTCTTATCAACTGGGATAAAGGGTTGGACCAAAGAAGTGAATATTGTAAGTTGGAATAATCGAAAGCCTAAATTGGATATTAGGGAATGGGATGAAAATCACGAAAAAATGGGGAAAGGTATTACCCTCAATCAAGAGGAAATTATTGAACTGAGAAAGCTGTTGGCGGAAATTGATTTTGAGGAACTGGGATTGGAATGAAAAATAGGACTTTATCATTCCTCTTTGGGTATAAAATAGGGGCTTGCTCATTAATTTAGAATGGATATGTCTTTTCTATAAAGGAATGTGTTAGGTTGGTAAGGCTTAAAGTATTTTATTTTGAACGTGAATATTTTGTTTGAATATGGGTCACTATATTATCAGGGATTTGTAGTAGCTGAGGCACAGATAGATAACGGCTCCGTCTTTCATGGTCAGTAGGCCGTGTGGACTTAAGGGTCGTTATCGGTCAAGCAACTGATCGGTAGGGGTTTTGTTTTGCAAGAGGCGCAGGATCCTTATCGGTCTGAGCTAGATTGTACGGGTTGGGCCAACTTATTTCGGTAATTTAAAAAATTGCCGTGGTAGGGAAACTTAGCACGTGCAGTTGAGCCTAGATTACCACAGGAGTGAAAGGGTTTGCTTGCAGCCGTTGATTGGCTTATGGCCCTTTGGTTGCAGGTAGATCCATAAGTTTCTGGGGCAGTCGATCAAAGGTTATCGTAGTGCATGGAATGGGTGTTTGTAGCCGAGCAGTCGGTTGCAGGTATCCACGCAATGTGGTGCGGTAGCCGGAGATAAGGTTGCTATAAGTTCCTTTTTATTTGTCGGAGGGGCATAATTATTTAAAATTATTTTTTTCTTCGTAAGATTCCCCCGTGAAGCAGATCTTCCTTTATTCAATATTCTCAAAAATATTTTTTATAAAAAACCCTATAGAAAATTACGAAAAGGCCGATGGTAAATTTAGGTATAGAAGGGAATTTTGATTGTGCTGTGTTGGAGCGCATTCAAAATTTTTTCATTTTCTACGCAGTTATAATGAATGACACTATGGTAGCCTTTGACAATTTGGTTGAAATCACCATTTCTTAGGGCTATTCCAGAGGCAAATTGGTTTTCAGATTTGTTATAGAATTTTCAGAAGTTCTTATAATGTATGCACAAAGTTGCTAGATTGTTGTGTTAGTCACAAAAGACAAAGCCGTGCGATTTAGTAGAAGATAGGGAGTCGGATTCGATTTGGATACTAAAAAATATATCAGTTTCCGGACAAAAATTTTAATGCTCGTTTTGATAGGGATCTTAATACCAACCGCGTGCATCTTAACGGGTACTTTTTTAATTATTTATCAAGTTACCGGTGATGCGAAAGTTCAAGCAGATCAGGAAGCTATGAGCGCGGCTCGGGAAAGACTCAAACAGATTGTCCAATCAGTTGGGACTTCAGTTAAAGCTTTTTACAATGAAAAAATGGGAGCTATGCCTGAGGATGAAATTTTAATAAGCATTCAAAATCAAATTCGGACTTCCCATTATGGGAAGTCCGGTTCTTTTTTTATTTATCAATATGACGGCAGTTGTTTGGTTAATTCTGATGATCCTTCTGAGGAAGGTCAAAATCTTTGGGATCTAGGTGATCAAAAGGGTCAAAAATTTGTTCGGAAGTATATCAAAGCAGCCCAACGAGGTGGAGATGTAGTTACTTTTGTGGGGCAGGATCCAGAAGCCCATAAAACCGAGAACAAGCTCTCTTATATAATGCCGATTCGGCTTGGCAATTTGGAATTGGCCATCGGAACAGCAACATCTTTACCGTACTTTAAAACCAATACAGCCGATGGAGCCCGCCCGTTTGAAAAAATCTGTCGTATGTTAGTAGAGACAGTTATTACATGCATCTTGGTAATTATTTTGATTATATTTTATATTTATCACTGGTTCGTAAAGTCAATAGCCAATCCTGTTGATAATTTGCTACAAATGATAAAAAATATGGCAGACGGTAATTTTAGCTTCTCTATACCAGTTCGTATTCATAATGAGCTTGGTGAAATGTCGCTGGAATTGGAAAAGATGGGCCATGGTTTGTCCAATTTATTAGGCCAATTATTGGGCATGGCTAGTCGCGTAAGTAGTGCATCGAAAGAAATTGCTTCGGGTAATCAAGATCTTTCAAAATGCATCCAAGAGCAAGCCGTGACGTTAGAACAAATTGCCTTTACAATTGAAGAAGTTAATTCCTCGGTGATACAAGCTTTAATCAATTTCGACCAAGCTCAAGAGTTTTCAAGAACGGCACTGGATACAGTCACGGCTGGAGAGAAATCGATTCGGGAAACTCATGCCGCCATGCAACAAATCTCTGCTGGCAGTCGACAAATTGTGGAGATCATTAATGCCGTAAACGATATTGCTTTTCAGATCAATCTGCTTGCTTTAAACGCTGCGGTAGAGGCAGCTCGCGTCGGAGAACAAGGCCGGGGTTTTGCAGTAGTAGCTGCGGAAGTGAGAAAGTTGGCGAGGCGGGTTGCCGATTCTTCCAAGGAAATCGGGCAATTGATTAAAGAGGAGGTGGAGCGGGTTGACCGTGGTAGTTCCTTGGTAGGGCAATCAGTCGAAATCCTGCAGCAGATCGTTATCAATACGAATCGGACATCCGATGGAATTGGCGAAGCGGCCGCCACGATGAAGGAACAAACTGGGTCAACTCAACAAATTCAGTCCTCGGTTGAACAATTAAACCAAGTCGCCCAACAAAATGCAGAAATAGTGGGAAAAATGGCTACGGCCAGTCTCCATCTAAATAGGGAAGCAACCACTCTCAATGAATGGGTCAGTAATTTTAGAGCGAATAAAATAGATTCGAAAATATCCAAGCCATTTGTTAAACCGACGTCGGTTTTAAAAAATACTAACAAGCTAAAACAAGTCAAAGACAATAATCTTATTGAAGATGAGTGGGAGAAATTTTAGATAGTTAAAGTGAATAATTAAAGTTATGTGTTATTTCGGAATAAAATGGCAGGATTTTAAAGAAAAATGTCAAATTTAGACAAATAAAGAAACTTTAAGTTTTGGCTTTTTAATTTATGGTGAAGGAGGATTTTCTTATGAATTTTCTTGCAAAAAATAGCTGGCTAAACTTTGTCATAGGTTTGACGGGGTTTTATTTTATATTTTCAATCGTGCAAATTATCATGGGGAGGTTTGGGAGTCGAGTGGTGATTGCAGGGATGGCAACAGTCCCTCTCAACAAAGGTTTTTATTGGCTTATTTCCTATGGAATTGCATTAATCGTTATTTTGGTGGTTTTAATTATCTTTTGTAAACCAAGAGCGCCATTTTTTGTGTTTTTGGGGATTTTACTGGGAGGGTTTGTATGCCTATACCATCCTCTGATCAATACTATCATGAGTCTTGATAAGGATGTCCGTAAGGACGGCTTGTTGGCGTTGTATGAATTATTACCTCATTTAGTGGTATTGGTTGGAGCTTTGATTGGAATGTATGTTGCTTGGCTAAGTAATAAGCTTGCCACTACGGCCGAATAAATTGTTTTTATGGAACAACGGCTATCCCAATGTAGAGGCTGTCTAAAAAGTAATTTAAAATCAATTGGAAATACAATATATAGCTTCTTGGAATGTGTTTAGCTCAATATATTGCATTTCTTGATGGTAAATTTACTTTTGGGTCAGCCCCTTTTTTATTGGATAGGCCTGATGGGAGATGTTTTATAATTAATATGGGCCCATTTATCGAGGCTTTGCATAAAATAGCTTACATATAGGATTAAGACCCCTCTGAGGTGAGAAGAATGCTTCCAGCGGTCATTGAAGAAATAGCAGTTTATGTAGTTCCGTTTGCGACTACCGGTGTAACAATTCTTTTAACCATGGCCGGATTTTATCTACATCGGAATTACCAAACCAGTAAATTTACCCAGGCATTGATAATACTAGACCAGATAGTCATAGCTGTAGTACAAGAATTAAACCAGACAGTTGTTGCTGATTTAAAAGCAGCTAAGGCTGACGGCAAATTGACGAAGGATGAGGCTGAACAGATTAAACATAAAGCCATGGAATTGGTGATCAAGAAATTAGGCGTTGATATGCTTAAAACGATCCAAATGTATTTCGGGCCTATTACGGATATACTGGTAACCAAAATAGAAGCGGCTGTATTCGATGCTAAACGGACACACGTAAAAAATGGTCTAAAACTTGCAAAAGCCCATTGAAGAGCATCAATTTGGATGTTCGGGTTTTTTGATTCTTATGGATAATGAGATTTCATTGATTGTGGATGCAGGAGATTTTAAATCAATATCGAACAAATATTCGATTGAATCGGACATGTAAAACATTATAATGATGTAGAGGTGCATATAGTGAATAATAAAAAATTCGTGGTTCATTCTGAATATAAACCCAGCGGGGATCAGCCGAAGGCTATAGCCGAGCTTGTCCGAGGAGTCCAAGAAGGTTGCCGAGATCAGGTTCTGCTCGGAGTTACCGGTTCCGGTAAAACCTTTACCATGGCCAAAGTGGTTGAGGAATTGCAAATGCCGACATTAGTTCTGGCGCATAACAAAACGCTAGCAGCTCAGTTATATAGTGAATTTAAAGAATTTTTTCCTGAAAATGCGGTGGAGTATTTTGTGAG
>DNPQ01000100.1 GCA_003501335.1 Bacillota bacterium | reverse complement strand
ATTTTGTCAATGAATCAGGTCAGTGGATCCAAGAAAAAAGGGAATGCTGTTGATAATTCAACGGCAGTCAATAAAGCGGATTCATTAGTTTTATCTGATCAAGCCCAAGGATTGCAATTTGCAACCGAACAAGTACTAAAGTCTCCGGAGGTTCGTGCCGAAAAAATAACTGAATTGAAAAAACAAATTCAGGATGGCACCTATCAAGTTTCCTCTTCTGATATTGCTCAAAAAATGGTTGGGAGGAGCCTGGTAGACGAAATCGCCGGGAGGTAGTACAATGCAAGATAATCGAATACTCCGACAGTCGTTGGAACAAGAACTTGCGCTTTTAGAAGAACTCAATGGTTTAAGTTTAATAAAAAAGGATGCATTGCTGAAGGACGATGTGGAGACTTTAGAAACCGTCGTCCGCAAAGAAGAAATGTTATCTGCTAAACTTAAAACTGTCAGTGATGAGTGTCTTCCACAAGTGCAATTTTTTTTGAAAGAGAAAAAATTACCGGTTGAATTAACCGAAATTGTGGCCAAAGTCCGGAAAAGCGCATTTCGATTTCGGATCAATAATGAATTGAACCAGGGTTTAATTCAGGACTCCATGGCCATGGTTCAGTTTACATTAAACTCTTTCCGTTCCATTTTAAATGGTGGAATTGCGCCGAGCCTGTATGGATCATCCGGACGAGTCCATCAAAAGTCTATTCATTTATTGGATGTGAAAGGGTGATAAAAATATGGCTTCCACTTTTTTCGGTCTGGAAACCGGTGTCCGAGGATTATTAACGCATCAGCAAGCACTGGAAGTAACCGGTCAAAATATGACCAATTCAAGTACGCCCGGATATTCCCGGCAAAGGGCGGAAATTACCGCAACGGATCCCTTTACTGAACCGGCCTTTACCCGCCCAAAGGTAGCGGGTCAAATGGGAACTGGTTCCGAAGTCACTGAGGTTATTCGGATCCGCGATCAGATTATCGATCAACAAATCCAACAGCAAACTACGACGCAAGGGTACTGGAATACCCGACAAGATGTTTTGGGGCAAGCCGAACGGATTGTGAATGAGCCGGCGGATTCCAATATTCGTTCTCAAGTCGATGCATATTGGGTGGCTTTGCAGGAACTTGCTAAAACGCCGGAAAGTCAACCGACCCGTTCCACTTTGCGTCAGACCGCATTAACCTTGACACAAAGTATACGGGAAAATTATACGAGCTTGAAGGATTTACGCTCCGATACCAATGACAAAATTGTCAGTACAGTCACTGAAATTAATCGTTATGCCGATGAGATTGCCCATTTGAATAAACAAATCGGGGAAATCACGGCTTTAGACGATCATCCCAATGATTTAATGGATAAAAGGGATCAATTGGTTGAAGAGTTATCCAAAGATGTCAATATTAATACTTCTTTTGATAAACTCAATAGAATAACCATTCAGATTAATGGTATTCCTTTAGTGAACGGAGATACGGCCGATCCAATTTTGGCATTATCGGATAATAATAAAGGTATGGTTCATTTGGAATGGTCGGTTCCGAAGCATGAGAACGTCGTGGTTACCAATGGCAACTTAGCCGGACTTTTGCAACTACGGGATCAAGATTTGCCAAAACTGATGGATAGTATGGACAGTATTTCCAAGACTTTAATCAATGAAACCAACCAAATCCATAAAAAGGGTTTTGGATTAGATAAAAGCACCGGCGTCAATTTTTTCAAAGGCAGCAGTGCCGCCGATATCGATGTTTCAGAAGAAATTCAAGATCCTGAAAAGGGTTTAAACAAAATTGCCGCTTCTAGTAATGTAGTGGGTCTGCCGGGCAATAATGAAACCGCTCAACAAATGGCTGATTTACAGCATAAGTTATTGATGCTTGATGATACATCAACTATGGACGGCTTTTTGGGAAATATAGTGGGTGATCTGGCCGAAAAATCTTTGGCTGCCCAAACCAATGCAGCTCATCAGAATACGTTGTTGACCAGTTTGGATAATCGTCGGCAATCTGTTTCTGGGGTGAATTTAGATGAAGAAACGGCCAATATGGTGAAATTCCAACATGGTTATAACGCCGCGGCAAAGGTTGTTAGCACGATGGATGCTATGCTCGGCGTGATCATTAATGATTTGAAAGTAAGTCCTTAAGATTGAAATCATTAATGATTTGAAAGTAAGTCCTTAAGATTGAAATCATTAAGTAAATCCTTAAAATGAACCGTTTTGACCAAGGAGGGAAGAATTACGATGCGCGTCTCCAGTGGGATGATTTATACCAGTTTAACCTATAATATTATGAATTTGGAAGATACCATCAATAATACAACCGATCAAGCCAGTTCGGGCAAAAGGATTTTGAAGCCTTCGGATGATCCGATCGGCACAACGCGGGCTATGAAATATCGCACCCAAATCACGGAAATCCAAAAATATACAGATAACGTAAACGCGTCATCCAGTTTACTGAGTGCAACAGATACCGCATGCAACTCGGCTGTCAATTATTTACAACGAGTTCGGGAATTGATTGTGGAAGGCGCTAACAGTACGAATAATGATATGGATTGGAACGCGATGGCTATTGAGGTTGATCAGATTAAATCTGGATTAATGGATCTCGGTAATAGTTCAATGGGAGACCGCTATATCTTTGCAGGTGAAAAGTATACCGATAAGGCTTATACATTACGAGCTAATGTTGCCGGGAACAGC
>DNPQ01000606.1 GCA_003501335.1 Bacillota bacterium | reverse complement strand
CGATCCGTTTCATTTGTTCTGCAAAAGCTACCTTCATTCGAACCCTCCGAAATGAGCTGAAGAATCAGGTCAATCAATTATCCATCTTTTCCAATATGACCTGGGCTACTGCATATTCTCTGCAATGAGAAATCGTCAAATGGACCCGGGTGACTTTTTGAGTTTCCAAAAAGAATGCCACTTTTCCATTGAGCTGAAAAAAAGGAGCCCCTTGTTCATTATGAACAACTTCCATCTCACACCAATTAAACCCTACCAAACCAGTACCCATCGCTTTGAGTAAGGCTTCCTTTGCTGCAAAAAAGCCGGCCAGCCGATGAGCCAATTTTTTGGTCTCCGTCAATTCGGCTTTTGTGTATACCTTTTCATTAAAGTGTTCACTTTGAGTCGCCCTGGCGATTCGACTTATTTCGATTACATCCACACCGATACCAAAAATCAACCCTATTTCCCCGTCCCTTTTTAAAGTGCGTTGTTCGAAGCTTAAGAAATCCAACCCGAAAGACTCATCTTTAGCAAACGAACTTCATCCGCCGTTATGATGATCAACAACCGATGACGAATAACTCCCGTCCGTAAATTTCGGCCTTATTATATGGGTTTGCGGTAAAAAGAGGTCAACGCATTTTCAAAACCCATTTGTCGATATGCCAAGATGGGTTCCGTTCCCCCCACCATTAAATAGCCACCTGGATTTAAAGCCTTTAGAAATTTCTGATACAATACTATCTTGGCATCCTCTGTAAAATAGATCACCACATTCCGGCATACAATCAAATCAAAATTTTCTTCATACTCATCCACTAATAAATTTTGGGCCCGAAACTCCACCATATCTTTAATGGGTTGTTTTAAAACATAGAAACTGTCCCGCATATCAAAATACCGGGGCAATAATTCCTCCGGAACGCTTTTGACTTCGTTAAGAGCATAAACCGCCTCTTTCGCTTTTTCCAATATAACCCGATCTACATCCGAAGCGATAATCCTCGCACGATGCTGCGCTTGAAGTTCATGCAAAATAATCGCAATCGTATAAGGCTCAGCCCCATCGGAACAACCCGCACTCCAAATGCGTATTTGCGGTTTCTTCAATAATTCAGGCAATATACTTTGCCATAGCTCATGAAACCGCTCCGCATTCCGGAAAAATTCCGATACATTAATTGTTAATTTCTTAACAAAATCTTTATACCGTTTAGGGTCTTTTCGCAAAAGATCGTAAAATTCATCATAAGATTGAAGATTCCAAAAGCTCATCAATGAGTTAATCCGGCGGTCCATCTGCTGGCTCTTATAGCTATTCAGATCGATTTGCGTCAATTCGGCAGCCATTTTTTTAAAGGTTGCATAATCCAAAATTACGACTTCCTCCTCCGGAAAATATCGTTCTATAGGAAGCATGTCCCTGCTAGCCTATGTTTATTTCTGCTTTAGTAAAAATGATCCTGCTAAAGTTTAAATTCTCCACCATAGCATAAATCAAAAATTTACTAAAAACCAAAGCTTTCATACCCGTCATTCAATAGTTTTGACAATCTGTTCTAACGGCAATTTTTCCGGGCCTTTGGTAACCTTTACCGGATAGCCCACCGGAATAACAGCCATAAATTCCCCTCCCGGTTCACCCAATAATTCTAAAACTTCATTTTTAATCAGATAGAGAATCCCCAGCCATACTGTTGCTAAGCCAACAGAAGTGGCAGCCAGTAACAAGTTTTGAACTGCAGCGGCTGAACTTTGAATCTCCATCGTCCGGAAAAAATCATGGGCTATTTCAAAATCAACCCCAAACAATTTTGTCCCATGCTCAATTAATTCACCCGTATTGGCCACTGCAATGACAACAGGCGCGCTGGCCATAGAACGGGAAGCCATCCTTAATAAAACCGAAGTGGCCTTGGGAAACTCAACGGCTTTTCTATTAACCAATTCAACCAGTTGATGCTTTTTTTCGCCTTTGATAATAATGAAGTGCCAGGACTGTTGGTTATGAGCAGAAGGTGCTTTATTGGCGGCATCGATAAGGGTTAAAATATCTTCATCGGAAACCGGAGTTCCGGTAAATGAGCGGATACTATGGCGATTGGTAATCGTTTTCAAAGTTTCATTTTTCAAATATAAACCTTCTTTTGGTTGCAACGAAAAGACCCCTTTCTTTACTAAACCGATGAAATCTGAGGTGAGGTTTAAACTAAGTTTAGTTACAATAATATATCAAATTATATCACATAATATAATCCTATCCCATTGTGATAAACATATTGTGATAGTGTATTTACGATAAACACATCTGTGATTAGAGCATTGCGGCCAAATAGTTCATTCTGCTGAAGCTATTTTTGCGCCGTAATGATTCTTCCCTCCTTGATTTCAAGAGTGCACTTTTGCGACATAAATCCTGGTTACTGGCGGCTGTGTTTTTACAGATATTTTGGATTGGTTTAAAAGTACCCGTTGGCTTACATACTCAATTTTTTGGATCAAAATCCTCTTTTTAAGTCGCTGAAAAGTCGGACTGCTCATGATAACAACCATTCTTTGGCCTTGATATTTTTTGACGGCATGGATCATCGGCTCTCCTTTATCCTGGCCTTTTGAAGCTGGTGCTAATACCCGGCGAATCAAATAATTCTGCTTACTCATAGCTAATAATACAGGTAAAGGATCATTTTGCATACGGGTTTTCTCATCAATTAAAATAACTGAATCAGGGCGGGCCATCTTTTCGGTTATCCTGACCAGCCTTAAGCTGAGACGGTTCGACATATCGGTGTTAGCCAAATTACTGCAATAACTATAAAAAAGCGTAAGATGAACAGCTCCAAAGATGATGACCAGAGCCATGAGCAGGGTAATGGCAATTGACTTATTTACTTTTACCGAAATATATTCAAAAAAACGTTGGAGCCCGTAAGCAAGTACCAGAATACTACAAATTATTATCGGCATAATATAACGGGTTACAATAAAAAATCCGTAGCGGTGGTTAATCCACGGAATGAGTAAAAAGCCTCCCAAAATGAACCATAATGGCAGTAACTGACGTTTTTTAATGGATACCCCAGCTCCCAGTCCAAGCATGAAAAGGCAAATCAAAAAAAGAGGCTGCTGGAAATATCCCCAAAAAGATCCGTAAGAATGATAACCCGCGCTCAGACTTCGCATGAGTTGAATTAACATCTGCCCGGAATTATGAACAAATGAAGGAATACCAACGTGTTTTTCCAAAGTGTAATCCTTTACAAATATCCAACCGACACTGCCGCCGCGGGAAATCACATTATAATAGAGCATATTGGCATAGCCCACGGCAAAAGCCAATCCGGCCCATAGATAATATTTAGAATTGATAGCCGTTTGACGACGAAAATGGGGGGTCAGGATATAGGCGCCAACCACCAATAAATAAATAATCACCGATGAATGGGTTTGTAAAGTCAAGGCCCATAAAAACCCGCCGACAATGAACAATTTACCGTTTCTATTTTCTTCGGCCATGACGGTGATCAGCATTGCCAACACGAAAAAGAAGGGGGTAGTACAGTTTGACCAGGCCATATGCGTCACTAAAATATGCATCCCGTTGGTCAGTAATAAACAAGATGCAATAATTCCGGTCCATTGATTATAAAGCCGCTTCCCCAAATGATAAACCAGGGTTACAGTCAGAGCGGATGTAAGCGCTACATACAACCGCGGTAAATAAAGATTCGATCCGAATATTTTAAAGATGCCTGCCAGAATATAATTATGAAGGGCTCCAATCTCAGGGGCCATATTATGGAAGGGAAATACTTTGCCCAGATAAATCTGATGGGCGAGGTTAACTTCCTTCAATTCATCAATATAACGGGGAACCTCCCATAGCCATGGTATACGTACTGCAAAAGCGATAATAAACAAAACCGTATCATAAAATAAGTCAAATCTCTTGCTTTCAAAGTCCAATTTTTTGAAAAACCGCTGAAGTTTTATCATTGTTCTCTTCCTAGTATGAATGTTAAAGTAAATACATATTATCGTAAAAGAACAATCAAAAAAAGTCAAGCCAAAAAAGGCCCCGACTTTTTAAAAAAATCTTAATTTTAATTAAAACCTATCAAGATTTTAATCAAAACCATCAGGTTTAATCAAAACCTGCAGAAAATCTGTATCCGGCAAAAAAACGCTTTCCAAGTATCCGGGCTAAAAGACGCATTACTCGGGTGTTCAATCCGCCCAACGTCCCCGATCAATCCCCGTATGATTACTCTTGGGTCGCCCGATATGAACGGTATCTTTTCCCTCTTGTGCCTGTGGAGATTTCCCAAATTCAAATCCTTGTTTAGCTTTTTCCTGCAATAAACGGCTGATTTCTCCCTGGGGCTTATTTTGATCCTGATTATCCAATCCTATCACCTCCCTTCTTTATTATAAGCGAAAGAAGCAAAAGCATACAGCTTCTTAACAGACCTTTCCCACAGGCCGGATTGTCAAACTTCTATCTACAAATAAGTTAGCATACACTAAACTACAAAACAAAGCCTAAAAAAGAGGGGTGATTGACATGATAAAAGATATGCTGCTTACGGCCAGTATGGAGGATTATTTAGAGATGTTCTACCGTATCGTCGTAAAGCAAAGTTACGTTCGACCGGTTGATCTCTCGAAGGCCGTCCATGTCCGACCTTCTTCCGTCACCCGGATGATTCAAAAACTCGATGAAACAGAATTCATTACCTATCAGAAATACCGGAACATCGCCCTAACTGATAAAGGGCTTCGTTATGGACGCTTTTTAGTATGGCGTGACGAAACCCTCAAGGAATTTCTGCAACTGATCCGCTCCAATACATCCATTGCCGAGCAAGTGGAGGGAATTGAGCATTATATAACACCACCCACCATGAAAATTTTTAGTTACCTCACGCTTTATTTCAATCAGCATCCCGAAAATTTAGCAAAATTGGAAATGTTCCAACAACAAAGTCTTTATCCGGAGCATGAAGATTTATCAAAATTACGGGCCTGGCTCTTCCGGTATGATTCGCAATAAAAAAACTTCGTCTTGGATTTTTTAAAGTTCCTTTTCTCGAATCGACATTCAGCGCAAAATATAGTATGATAAAAATAGGTCGGTTTTTTGGTAACCGGATTCCTGCTTCGTTGTTTGCACCGCAAGAGCTTCCTGCCGCTTGTCTGGTATCGTGCATTTTTAGCTGCTGCTGTCATTACAGTATGTTTACAAAAAACAAATCAAATCATAAACCTAAATACCAGCTGAGAAAAGGTGACTATGGAATTTATTCTGCCTTGGATTGAACAATTTGCAAGTAACGGGATCTTACTCTTTCTCACTATCTTTATAGTAAGCCTGATGAATGTTGTCTTCCCACCGATTCCCCTGGAGACTCTTACCATCTTCGGCAGTTTTGCTGCAGGAGCCGGGTATGGCAACCCTGTCATTATTTGGATGGCAACCGTCGCAGGAATGTCCGCAGGAGGAATCCTTGTTTATCGTCTGGCCTATATCAAAGGCGAATCCCTTATTCAATGGAGCTGGGCTCAAAAACATTTGAATCCGGATGCCATAGCCAGAGTTAAAGGGTGGTTTCAACGTTACGGCACTTGGACCATTTATATCGGCAAATGTATAACCGGAATGAATTTAATCGTGGTCCTATGCTGCGGACTTTTTAAAGTCGAATATCGCAAAGCCTCAGTAGCCATTATCGTTTCCAATATAATTTATTACGGAGTGTTAGTGGGCTTGGGCCGCTACCTGGGTCATAAATATCATTTTTTTCCCGCTGTCGGAAATTCTCTGGCCATCGGGATCGGGATCGGTTGTTTGTTCGTTTTGACCGGGGGAATATTGTATTTCTTCCGCGGCCTGAAGAAAAAAGGAAACAAGGATTAATCTCTCTTTGCACGTCTTGGACCCGTTTATATTTTATGTCAAAGAACTTTCTTTTCCCAACGATTCCCTATACTCTTTTTACTTTATGAACCCCCTTTTCTTCAGCCTATCATAATTCCACTCTCCTGTGACACAAGATTCAATCATTCAAAACACAAGATCCCCTCGGTTTCTTTGTATCTGCAGGTTTGATAAATATCACCAGAGCTGGCTCCGATTTACCGGAAAGGTGGTTAGGAAGCTTACAGGATTTCCCTTGGCACAAAAGCCAAATCCTTGTATAATGGTAAATGTAAATTTTTAGCTAAAAAAGCATTATCCTCTTGACGGGTTAACAATTCATGGTAAGATAATAATCAATGCTTACTATTTTTATTGATTTAGTTAGAATTTTTTTATGAAAATCCTAAGCTTCCCTCAATTTTGATAATGAATTAACATGTTCCATGAAGGAGGTAATATTCAAGGTGGCAACGCCCATGATTCGCTTCAACAATGTCACTAAGATTTATGGAGAAGGTGATAGCCGGGTCGTGGCATTGCAGGCTGTCAACCTTGAAGTCAAACAGGGTGAAATTTTTGGAATTATCGGTTTGAGCGGCGCCGGAAAAAGCACCCTAATCCGTTGTATCAATAAATTAGAGGTCCCGCAAAGCGGTTCGATTGAAATCGACAACCACGACATGACCCAATTAACCGGTAAAAATCTACGCCAAGCCCGGCGGGAAATTGGCATGATTTTTCAACATTTTAATTTGCTTGCCAATCGTACCGTCTTTGGAAATATAGCTTACCCTTTGGAGATTGCCGGAGTCAATCATCATGACCAAAAAAACCGGGTTGAAGAACTAGCCGAATTAGTCGGTTTATCTGATAAGCTTAAGGCCTACCCCTCCCAATTAAGCGGCGGACAAAAACAACGGGTCGGTATAGCCAGAGCCCTGGCTAATCATCCCAAAGTACTACTTTGTGATGAAGCCACCTCAGCCCTTGACCCGGAAACGACCCAATCGATTCTAAGTTTATTGATCGATGTAAATCAACGTTTGGGCTTAACCATTGTGTTAATTACGCACGAAATCAATGTAATCAAAGAAATCTGCGATACGGTGGCAGTCATTGAAAACGGTAAAATCGTAGAACAAGGACCGGTAGCGGAAATATTCACTAATCCCAAGACCGATGCGGCCCACGGGTTAATCAAAAGTGTTTTACATACCGATATTCCCGAGGCGATCAAGCAAAAAAAGATCGTTATCAATCGTCCTGAATGGGCTGGAAAAATGGTTCATATTTTTTTTATCGGCGAAGTAGCCGGAGAGCCGATCATCACCTCTTTAATCCGTAAATTCAATGTCGATGTCAATATCATCTATGCGAACCTCGACACCATTAAAGAGACCCCATTTGGGTCATTAGTTGTAGCCATCACAGGCCCCAACGGAAATGTCGCTGAATCGTTACAATACCTTACCCA
>DNPQ01000386.1 GCA_003501335.1 Bacillota bacterium | reverse complement strand
TAGGACTCAATACGAAAGAGTCGAATGCCACTTCCGGAGCCCCCCAGACATTGGCAGGCAAAACCATTGTTGTAACAGGAACTTTAGAGAATTACGGTCGCAGTGAAGCCGAGGAAGTCATCCGCTTACACGGGGGCAAGGCGACTTCAACCGTAAGCAAGAATACTGATTTTGTTATTGTGGGGATGGAACCCGGCGCTTCCAAATTGAAAAAAGTCAATGAGCTTGGAATTCCCGTTCTAAATGAAACACAGTTTCAACACTTGATTGATACCGGAACGCTCGAATAGGATTGTTAGTTCTAGGTTTCATCCGTTCGATTGGCCATTACGGGGGATGAGAAAGGGTTGAAAGATGCTTGATTTTACCGCTATTGATTTTGAGACGGCTACAAATGTCCGCTGGAGTGTTTGTCAGGTCGGCCTTGTCAGGGTGGAAAATGCCAATATAGTTGATACTTATTCCAGTTTGATTCAACCACCCGATAATCGTTATGTAAGATGGAATACCGCTATTCATGGCATTAGTTCGATGATAACCCGAGAATCACCCACTTTTCCGGAAATATGGGAAAAAATAAAAGGTTTTATAGAAAATCAACTGGTGGTCGCCCATAATGTGAATTTTGACGCAGATTGTTTAAAACAAACCTTACGATATTATAATCTGGAAATTCCTGATTTTACAGTGGATTGTACCTACCAGAAAACCGGAGCTAGTTTAGACAAGGCATGCCAGGCATTGGAAATCAATCTGGATAACCATCACGATGCGCTTGAAGATGCAGTAGCCTGCGCTAATATTTATCTGTGTCTTGCCGGCGGCCGGATTCCCGATTATTCGAAAATCAAGCCAGCCATTAAAACAGCCAAGCCGGGTTTTAATTTTAATGGTCATGAAAGGATCAAGGGCGAATTATTAAAACCAAATCTTGAAGATGCCAAGCCGGATAGTGCGTTTTACGGAAAAAAAGTTGTTTTTACAGGAATCTTATTTTCAATTGGGCGTGAAGAAGCTGCCCGAATCGTCAGGAGTTTAGGCGCCGATATTGACAGTGGAGTCACTCCCAAAACTAATTATGTGATCGTGGGAAGTGATCCGGGTCCTTCAAAAATGAGAAAAATTGTAAAATATAATCAGGAAGGAAGCTTGATCTCGATTATCCGAGAAGCTGAATTTCTGAAAATGATCGAAAAATTAGCCTAGAAAACCAATGTTTCTATCAATAATTCATAAATCAGCAGGATTTTAAAGCGGGATGTATAAGTTATTGGTAAAATTGGGAACAGGTATATAAAAAACCGCTGAATTTATAGAATACCGTCACAATCGGATTGTTAAATGGAGGAAGTTCAATGCCTTTAACCAAAGCTGAAGTTGAACACGTTGCTAGACTCGCTCGCCTGGAATTGAACGAAAATGAGAAGGAACAGTTTACCGGCCAACTGAATGATATTTTGGGGTTTGTAGAAAAGCTGAATCAACTGGATACCGCTTCCATTGAACCCACTGCTCATGCGATCCCGGTTGCTAATGTTTTTCGGCCTGATCAGCTGGCTACTTCCTTGGAGCCTGATCAAGCGTTAGCCAACGCCCCGGATCCCGTGGATGACTTTTTTAAAGTCCCTAAAATATTGGAAGAAGAGGCAGAATAGCTGCTATGGGTTCATTGGCTGCAGGTTTTGGCTTAAAGTTCAAAACCAATAGCCCAAAGCGGACATCTTGATGCGTAGAAGAGGAGGTTTATGATATTGGCCTTATATGAAAAAACTGCTCATGAGTTGCAGGAATTATTACATAACAAAGAAGTGAAGGCAGTTGAAATTTTCGATTCAATTATAGAGCGGATTGGGCAGGTAGAGCCGAAAGTTCATTCTTATATTACGCTGGCAGAGGAACAAGCCCGTGCGGCGGCCCAAAAAGTCGATGACAAGTTGGCAAAGGGTGAAAAACTGCCTCCTTTGGCGGGAATTCCGGTTGCAATCAAAGATAATATTTCCACCGGGGGCATCCGTACCACTTGTGCATCGAAAATACTTGAAAATTACATACCGCCATATGATGCGGCCGTTATTGAACAATTTAAGGCCAATCAGCTGATCATCATCGGAAAAACCAATCTTGATGAATTTGCCATGGGTTCTTCTACAGAGAACTCAGGACTTTTTATAACCAGAAATCCCTGGGATTTGGAGGCGGTACCCGGCGGTTCCAGCGGCGGTTCGGCAGCAGCGGTCCGGGCGGATGAAACCATCTTAGCGGTGGGGTCGGATACGGGAGGATCCATTCGGCAACCGGCATCCTATTGTGGCATTGTGGGCTTAAAACCGACTTATGGACGGGTATCCCGTTATGGCTTGGTGGCTTTTGCTTCTTCACTGGATCAAATCGGCCCTTTAACGAAGGATGTTACGGATTGTGCTTTATTTTTGCAGGCCATCGCCAAATACGACCCCCGGGATTCAACTTCGGTGGATTTTCCGGTACCCGACTATTTGCAGGAAATGAAAAAAGGGGTCAAAGGTTTAAAAATCGGGCTAGCCCAGGAGTATTTAGGGGAAGGAATTTCCGAACCGGTTAAGAAAGTTATTTTTGAGGCAGCCAAAGTGTTCCAGAGTTTAGGCGCTGAAGTGGTTGATGTTTCATTGCCTTATACGGAATACGCTTTGTCGACTTATTATATTATTGCCCCAGCCGAGGCCAGTTCTAATTTGGCCAGGTATGATGGCGTACGCTATGGCTATCGTACCGGGGAACGGGTGCCGGATTCGGTTGCCTTATTTATGAAAACCCGTAAAGAAGGCTTCGGCCCTGAAGTGAAGCGGCGGATTATGGTGGGTACCTATGCTTTAAGCTCGGGTTATTATGATGCTTATTATTTAAAAGCCCAAAAAGTCCGAACCTTAATTCGGGAGGATTTTAATAAGGCTTTTCAAAGTTGTGATTTGATTTTGACTCCGACAGCTCCTTCTCCTGCGTTCAAGATTGGTTCCAAAACCAAAGATCCCTTAGAGATGTATCAGGAGGATATTTGCACCTTAGCTTGTAATATGGCTGGAATTCCCGGTATCTCAATACCGGGCGGCTTTGCACAAGGTATGCCCGTAGGGATCCAGTTGCTCGGCCCGGCCTTTAAAGAAGAAACTTTGCTCCGGGCGGCGTATGGATTTGAACAAGCCACCGAGTTTCATAAGGAAAGACCTACAGCGGTTAATAGTTGAACATCAAGCGGGAGGATTAGGATTATGCCTTTAGAGGATTATGAGATTGTAATCGGTCTGGAAGTCCATGCGGAGCTGAGGACCGATACAAAAATCTTTTGCGGCTGCAGCACCAAGTTCGGTGGCGATCCCAACAGCCAGGTCTGCCCGGTATGTTTGGGATTACCCGGTGCTTTGCCGGTTCTGAATGAAAAAGCTTTGGAGTATACGATTCTGGCCGGACTGGCATTGAATTGCGAAATTGCCGAATATAGCAAGTTTGATCGTAAGCAATATTTCTATCCGGATTCACCCAAAGCCTATCAAATTTCCCAATATGACTTGCCGTTCTGTAAAAAAGGCTGGATTGAAATTGAGACGGATCATGCGGCTTCGGGTGGAGAAATCAAAAAGATCGGTATTACCAGGGTCCATTTGGAGGAAGAAGCCGGAAAACTGGTGCATTCCGGATCTGGCATTATGGATTCCCTTTATTCGCTGGCAGATTACAACCGTTGCGGTATTCCTTTAATTGAGATCGTCGGGGAACCGGATCTACGCTCTCCCAAGGAAGCCAGAGATTATTTGGAAAAGTTGCGGACCTTATTATTATATACCGGGGTTTCCGACTGTAAAATGGAAGAGGGCTCGTTGCGCTGTGATGCCAATATTTCTTTACGACGTAAGGGCGATCCCAACTTCGGGGTCCTTGCCGAAATTAAGAACATTAACTCTTTCCGGTCTGTACAGGCAGCACTGGAATATGAAGCGGAACGTCAGGCCGGTTTGCTGGATGCCGGCGAAAAAATGATCAAACAGACCCGCGGCTGGGATGAAAATAAGGGAGTTACCGCTTTTATGCGTTCTAAGGAAGAAGCCAGTGATTACAGGTATTTTCCGGAACCTGATCTCTTGCCGGTTACTGTTCCCAAAGAGCGTGTGAAGGAGCTGGCCAAAAGGCTTCCGGAAATGCCGGATACCCGTAAAAAAAGATATATTGAGGCTTGGGGGTTATCGGAGTATGATGCTCATTTGATCAGTGGCTCACGGGAAATGGCGGATTATTTTGAGACTGTGGTGGTAATTTATAACCAACCTAAAGTGATTGGTAACTGGCTGATGGGTGAGTTATCTCGGCTATTAAATCAAGAGCATCTTGAGTTTGGCGATGTCAAGATTAAACCGGCGGCTTTAGCGAAGATGCTGACTTTGATTGATAAAGGTACCATCAGTGGCAAGATCGCTAAGACTGTATTTGAGGAAATGTTTTTGAGCGGTAAAGACCCGGAGACGATTGTGAAGGAAAAAGGTCTGGTTCAAATCAGTGATACCTCTGAGTTGGAGAATATGGCCCGGCGCATCATTGAAGCCAACCCGCAGTCAACTACAGATTATCTGGCCGGCAAGGAGCAAGCTCTAAAGTTTTTCATCGGCCAGATGATGAAAGAGACCA
>DNPQ01000331.1 GCA_003501335.1 Bacillota bacterium | reverse complement strand
TCAAAATCGTATTCTACATCCCATACCCGGACGGCAAATTGAATGAAACGCTCTAAATTCCGATGCAAAGTATATTTCATCCAAGCCGGGAAAATTACCGCCAACCCTGCCCCGTGCGCCACATCATAAACCGCGCTTAGCTCTTGCTCAATCATATGGGAAGCCCAATCGCCTATTCGTCCGGTACTGAGTAAATCGTTGTGTGCTAAAGTGCTGGTCCACATCATTTCGGCTCGCGCATCATAATTTTCAGGATTATTTAAAGCGATGGGAGTTGTTTTGATCATTGTTTTTAATGCTCCTTCACAAAGCCGATCCGTGAGATCCACATGAGATACATTTGTAAAGTAGCGTTCCATGATGTGAGCCATGATATCTACAGCGCCACAGGCAGTTTGATACGACGGTAAAGTAAAGGTTAGTTCGGGATTCATGATCGCAAAACGGGGCCGGTTCATTTCAATATTTAAGCCCCATTTATACCAGCCGTCTTCATTGGTAATTACAGAACTTTTGCTGGCTTCGCTGCCGGCAGCCGGAATGGTCAGAACAACGCCAACGGGTAGGTTTTCTTTCGGAACCGCTTTCGAGGCATAGAAATCCCAGACATCCCCTTGATAAGGAACACCCAAAGCAATTGCTTTGGCCGAATCGATCACGCTCCCGCCGCCTACCGCTAAAATAAAATCTAACTTTTGTTTGCGGCAAATTTCGATTCCTTCATGAACCAAGCTTAATCTGGGATTGGGTTGCACGCCGGACAACTCCAGATAGTCTATACCGGCTGCTTTTAAGGAATCGGTGAGTTGCTCGTAAAGCCCGGATTTTTTGATACTGCCGCCGCCATAATGCAGTAAAATTTTACTGGAATAGGACTTGATTTCCTTTCCTACCCGGTTTTGGACCCCGCGACCAAAAATAATTTTGGTTGAGCTTAGAAACTCAAAATCTTCCATCTGATATCACTCCTGTTTTAATAATTTCAATACATAATCCATATCCAGAAAATCAAAGGCAGCCTTGGCTAAAGATTCGTAACTTAGTTCTTTTATTTTTTCTGTATTTACCTCTGGTTGAGTAGGATATTGTTTTTGATTGCGGATCAGATTTAGCCAGAGATTGCGGAAACCATCATTATGGAAAACATTATGCAAATAGGTGCCGCTACATCTTAAGCTATCAACAGCAAAACCATCGGGATGCCCGTTCAGCATAAATAAAGGATGGCCGCAATCCAATCTGACCGGCTCTGTTTTTCCAAAATGGATTTCATAGCCGCTGACATGGAAACTTTCCGATCCGGGAAATACTAAGGTACCGCTTACTTGATTGACTGTTTTGGCCGTTTCAAAGGAGGTTTGAACCGGCAAGAGCCCCAATCCTTCGATGCTTTTTAAGGACGGGTTATCAATACCCATTTCATCCCGAATGGTTTCACCAAGCATTTGATAACCCCCACAAATTCCAAAAATAAATCCGCCGTTTTCATAAAAGGTTTTGAGAGCTTTGGCGATACCTGAGTCATGCAGATATTTCATATCTTGAATGGTACTTTTGGTGCCGGGAATAATCACGGCGTCTAATTTTTTGAAATCGGTAAATTTATCAGCGAATACAATTTCTATGTCATTTTCAAAACGGAGAGGCTCGATATCAGTGTTGTTGGATACATAAGGTATTTTTACAATGCCGATACTCACCTTATTTGCGTTTGAATTCCTAAAACCGGAATCGATACTAAGTGAATCTTCACTTTCTATAAGGACGTCTTTTAAATAAGGCATAACTCCAATAACTTTTATTTTGGTATAGTCTTCAATCCACCGGACGGCATCTTCAAAAAGGGTGATATCTCCCCTGAATTTATTGAAGATAATGCCTTTTACCCGCTTCCGGTCTTCGCCGAGTAACGTTAATGTGCCGACGATGGAGGCCAGTGAACCGCCCCTGTCAACATCGGTTACCAGAATAACCGGTACATCGGCTTCCCTGGCAATACGCATGTTTACAATTTCAGTGGCGTTGAGGTTGATCTCAGCGGGACTTCCGGCGCCTTCGATCACAATGAGATCATAATGATTCTGGATGTATGCCAGGGAATTTCTGACGGTTGCAATTCCCGGACCCATGGTAAAATTTTTAAAATAATTGCTTCCATTATCGGGTGTCGAATAAACCTTACCTAAAAGAATAATTTCCGATAAAGTGTCTTTACGGGGTTTTAATAAAATAGGGTTCATATAGACGTCCGGCTGGAGCCGTGCGGCCTCAGCCTGAACAGCCTGTGCCCTGCCCATCTCTAGTCCGTCGGGGGTAACATAGGAGTTATTGGACATGTTTTGGGATTTGAAAGGACATACTTTGTATTTTTGATTGGCAAGAGCTCTGCAAAAAGCGGTGGCTAAAAAACTTTTTCCGGCATCACTGCTGGTGCCTTGAATCATGATTCCTTTCATAATAACTCCTAGGATCTGAATTCACTTTCTGGTAGTGTAAGGGTTCCATCGCGCCTAGCGCGTAATTATTGCAAATGGAGGAGACATCATTTTATAGTAATAATATCGTTTAACAAAAAGTTACGGTTTGAGGTAAGCATAGCCCACCCGTTCTTTTTCAATGATTTCTTTGACCCCGATGGGTACTATCGTAATAAAAGGATAGAGTCTTTCTTTTTCTATCTTCAGACTATTTAAGGCGTTATTGCAAGCTGTAAAATAAACTCCTTTTTTTGATAATTCTTCAAGACGGTCGTT
>DNPQ01000604.1 GCA_003501335.1 Bacillota bacterium | reverse complement strand
CGCGTCATCTCCAACGATCTCCGAGGTGCATCCGGTTAATACCACATATAAATCGGCATCCACAACCTTAAGGGCATTTTCAATGGTTTCTTTGAGCCGGCCTTCTCCGCCAAAGATGACTTCCTTTTCACTGATATTGGTGCATGGAAAGATATGAGGTGAAAAATAGCCGGAGCTACCCACACTGCCCCCAAGCTTTTCCGCACAACCCGGCCCGGCATGTAAGATCGGTAAAGCCCTTGGTATGGACTGTACAGTCTGCATGGCGGCCATTGCACATTTGTACCTTGGTTGATCGAGTATTCTGGCCATTTTATCTTATCGACTCCTTCAAAAAAGCGGCATTGCCCTGGCTGTACCACCAGTCGGTGTAGGGAAGTTTTACCCGGGCAGCCAAGTTTTTTTCAAAACTGCGGTTATGAATGGTATCCAACACCGCATAAGCAAAATCTAACGTCCCCTTAAAACCGAAGATCATATATTCATCCGCCACATAAAGGGCAGGCACACCTTGTTTAATTGCCCAAACCGTCGTACCCGGGTGGCGTGAAAAATAGATATCCGGTTGATATTGATGCAAAATATTGAGCACTTCAAAGTTTTGTTGATCGGCCACACTAACTTTAAAATTAGCCGGGGAAGTCGCATCCAAATGTTTTAAAGAAGGCGGTAGTTGGCCGTTATCATATTGGCAATCAAAGTGCCAGGCAGCCCCCCAGACCACTTCCATGCCCAATTCTTGCAACACTCGCGATACTTCAAACGTATAACCGGGGCCCATTCCGATCACTGCCCGTAATCCTTTTAATTCTTTTTTGACGGTCTCAATCCGGGGCAGGTATTTTTCCCTTTGAACAGCAAGGTAGGCTTCCACCTCTCTCTCTTTGCCGATGACCCGGCCGATTTCCCGGAGCCAGGTTTCAAAACCGGTAACTCCCAAAGGATTGATAGTCCGGATATAAGGAACACCATACTGCTGTTCTAAAGCGTTTCCCAAATAAGTGCCTAGTGTACCGCAGATGCAAACGGTCGCCAGGGATTCGGATAGGTGCGAAAGTTCTTCAACAGTGGCGTTTTGATACAAGAATTGCGGCCTGACCCCAAAATTGGCAAACAGCTCTGTGATCTCCACCCGGGCGCTTTCGAAAAAGTTTTTAAAGTTAATCACCGGCGCTTTCTTGTTGCTGCGAGGAGGCTTGATAATGCTAGTCATCACAGCGTGATCGGCAGCATCAAATCCTGTAGCCCAGATACGAGACTTGAACCCTTCACAATGAACTGCCGCTATGGGCACCGGAAGCTCTGTTTTTAACTTTTCCACGATACCGTCGACATCTTCACCGATAATTCCAGTTACACAAGAAGTGCCGATGAAAATGGCCTTGGGCTGATAACGGCGGTAAGTCTCCAAAACGACGTCCCATAAAGTCCCGACAGCTCCAAATACCGTATCCTGCTCATTCATATCGGTCCCTAAGAATACTGTATGATTGACCACTCCAATTTTGGTTGCCAATTGAGTGTTTAAAACATCAGCTCCAGCTGCTCCCGCAGTACAACCTGAAGGAGCGTGATTGATAACAGCTACATCACGGATCCCCGAGAGTTGCCCTAAGGCACAACCTGACAGACAAGTACTGGATTGACTGAAACAGCGTTCCCGGTCTTTAGGACCACCGCAGCGTGACTGATGGACTAGGTCCTTTAAGTCGCCGTTATATCCGGTAATGGAACCCAAGCGGGTTTCGCGGGTCCCTGCGGTTGACACATTTAAATTAATCGGCATGATCAATACCTCCTAGTATTCGATACTAAATATCATAATTCCATTCTGGTAAAATCCGTTTTAAGAATTGTTGCGTCCGCTCTGCCTTGGGATGGAAAAACAGCTGCTGGGGAGTTCCCTCTTCCACGATGATGCCTCCATCCATAAAAACAACATGGTTTGCCACATCCGCTGCAAAAGCAAGCTCATGAGTGACCACAATCATGGTGATTCCCTCTCTGGCGACTTTTTTGATGACTGCAAGAACCTCGCCCACCAGTTCCGGATCCAGAGCGGAGGTCGGTTCATCAAATAAAATAACTTCCGGATTTAAGGCCAAGGCCCTCGCTATCCCAACCCGCTGCTGTTGGCCTCCGGAAAGCCGGCAGGGATAGGCGTCGTATTTATCGGTCAGGCCGACTTTATCCAAAAGTCTTCTGCCGATTGCTTCAGCCTCATTTTTAGCCACGCCGCGGGTAATGATTAAGCTCTCCGTCACATTGTCCAGCGCTGTTTTGTTATTGAAGAGATTATAACTTTGGAAAACCATGGCGGTTTGTCTGCGGACGCTCAGGATGTCTTTTTTCGATGCATGTTTGAAATGATAATGGTTTTGCCCAATCGTTAATTCACCCTCATCGGCCTTCTCTAAAAAATTAATGCACCGCAGGAGGGTGGTTTTTCCCGAACCGCTGGGTCCGATGACCACCACCACTTCGCCTTTGGCAACCTTCAAACCAATTCCTTTTAAAACCGGATGCCTGCCAAAAGCCTTGTAAACCCCTTTTAATTCAATCAAAATACCCCCTCCTTCCGATATACGGAAAACCTTTTTTCCAAGATCAATGAAATCTTTTCAATCGTTCCATTTAAAACCCAATAAACGATGGCGGCAGCCACATATGCTTCTAAGTATTTGTAATTGGCAGTCGCCGTGATTAAAGCCGCATTCATAAGGTCCACCACGGAAATCATAAAAACCAGGGAAGTACTTTTCATGATCCCTATCAAATTACTGCATAGCATAGGTAGCGCAGCCGGCAATGCCTGCGGTAAGATAATCCGCCGTAAAACCTGGTTATGGGTCATACCGACAGAATAAGCGGCTTCATATTGTCCTCTATTTACCGCCATTAGAGCGCCGCGTATCGTCTCCGATATATTGGCGACCGCCACCGTAAATAATGCCGTCAACGCAACATAAATAACATTGATATCTTTGGAATGCAGGCTCCAATGAAATCGATCCGCGATAGTGTCAAACCCCTGGACCATTACAAAATAAATGATTAAGATTTGTAATATCACCGGTATACCTTTGGTAATGACGATATAAACCTGCATCAACCTTCCTAATATCCTGACATGGAATAATCTCACCAAAGCTATCAAAGTCCCCAAAAGGATTCCCAGAACAAAAGGAACAAAAGCCAGCAAAAGCGTAACCGGTGTATAACGAATAGCTTCTTTCATAGCAATCATCATAAAATGAAAATCAAAGTTCATCCTAAATCAACCCGATCATTTTATATTTCAACTTCTTCTCGATGTGGGTAAATCCGTATTCCATCAGAATGCAAAGAGCCAAAAAAATCACTGCGGCACCGACATAACCTTCCAAAGTATGATACGTACTGGCTCCAATAACCCTGGCCTTACCAATCACATCGATGATTCCCAGTGAAAATGCAATCGAAGTATTTTGCAATAATCCCATCATATTCATTCCTAGGCTTGGCAACGCTATCAATAACGCCTGTGGCGCCACAATTCGCCGAAAGGCCTGAAGCCTGCTCATACCGACGGAATACGCGGCCTCCGTTTGACCAATGGAGACCCCGATAATAGAGGCCCGGATAATCTCAGCCATAAAAGCGGCCATATTCAGTCCATACGTAATGATAATAAAAATTAATTTGTCCCAATGGTTGATATCCAGATGAATCATCAACAAAAGCAATGGCAACCCGTAATACACAATAAACATCTGCACAATGATAGGCGTACCCCGCATGAAAGAAATGTAAACAACAGCAACTTGATTCAAGATAGGAGTTTTTGCTAAGCGAAATAAAGCCAAAACAGTGCCCAGGATCACGCCTAAAACTGTCGCGGCAAACACAATCGATAATGTAATATGCAATCGCGACAATAACTTGGGGAAATATTCAAATACTAATTGGATGTCAAATAATTTTCCCATGAACGCCTCCAGAGTTCTTAGCAATTTCCAGCTCAGCCAAATTAAGAAAATGAAGCGCCGCCAGGGAAAGAAAGGCCGCTCCTAAAGGCAAGGCTTTTTCATCAATATCAAATCGCGGATGATGCAAGGAAAAATTTTCTTGATGGGGAGAAGCGACTCCCAAGGAAACAAAGGTGGCCGGTATGGCTTGGGAATAGCTGGTGAAATCTTCTCCCAACAGAACCCTGGGAACTTCAACGACATTGACGGCTCCAAAAACTTTTCCAGCCGCTTCCCTTACGATAGCCGTTACTTTACTGTCATTGAATAGCGGTTTGCCTCCGGAAACAAAATGAAAAGCATATTGGCAGTCATGCGCCTGGCTGATATTCTTGATCATCCCCTCCATCAACCCGCCGGCCTGTTTGATAAGGGCTTCATTGAAGCATCTTACTGTCCCGGTTAACTTCACTTTATCGGCAATGATATTGGCTCTGTTTCCGCCATGAATCGTTCCGATGGTCAATACAAAGGGTTCCAAGGGATCGATTTTCGAAGCGGCAATTGTTTGCAATGCTTGAACTACTTCGGCTGCGACCAAAACGGCGTCCTTGGCTTTATGGGGCCAGGCTCCATGTCCGGCGGCGCCAATGATTTCAATTTCAAAACCACCTGCCACTGCATAAAAAGGGCCCTCCCGATAACCCAATTTCCCCACTGGCAGGTTGGGATCAACATGTAACCCGATGATCGCATCCACTTTTGGGTTTTCGAGCACCCCTTCCCGGATCATTTCCGCAGCCCCGCCTAAAGGGCTTTCTTCACTGGGTTGGAAGATAAACTTGACTCTCCCGCAAATATGTTCCCGCTCTTTGGCTAAGATTTGGGCAGCTCCCAGTAAAGCTGCAGTATGGGCATCATGTCCGCAGGCGTGCATAACACCCGGATTTACCGATCGAAATTCAAAAACGTTTTCCTCTTGAATCGGTAATGCATCCATATCGGCTCTTAAAGCAACGGTTGCCCCCGGATATCCACCTTGGAGCAAACCGACAACCCCTGTTTTTCCGATGTTTTCATGAACTTCAATCTCAAGTTCCCGCAATGTCTTTGCCACCAATTGGGCTGTGGCAAATTCCTGAATTGCCAGTTCCGGGTAGCGGTGAATCCTGCGGCGCAGATCGATAATCTTGGGTGCTATTTCCTGAGCATATTTCATGATTTGCTGATCCATCGTCAATGAACTCTTTTCATAAAAACTTATCGCGTATAATCCTTGCCCAATATTTTCAGGGATATCTTCGCTAACGTCCCGTCACTCTTTAGTTGTCGCAGGGCCTTATCGACATCATCCCGCAGCCCGGCTTCATCCTTACGGAAAATATGATAAGTATAGGAATTATACAAAGAATCACCGACCGTTTTCAGGACATCCCCATAAGCCCTGTTGATCGAATCCACATTCCGGGTGAATTGAGTAGTGGCATCGATGGAACCCGTCTTCAGATTTTGAACCAACGTGGCCGTGTCGGGGGCACCGTAAATTAAGTGAATTTTATTCCCGTGCTCTTTATTGTAACTTTCCAGGATATACGCATCATTGCTTCCCGGCGATACCTGCACCTTTTTACCATAGAGATCCGTGATGGAACGGATATCATTTCTACTGGAGAGTACCGTAATTTTGGTGGCAACGAGGGTATAAAATTCATTAGCAAAGAGGTATTTCTTCTCCCGCTCCGCATTTTTGGCGTATTCATGAGCGGCAATGTCGATCTTCCCTGCATCCAGACTCAACAAAATATTCTGGAAATCCATGGTTTGATATTCAAATTGGTATTGCGGCAAACGTTTATCAATTTCTTGTAAGACTTCATACTCAAAACCGGCCAAGTTTCCGTCTTCATCCAGATAACAATAGGGCTTAAAAGCATTCCCCGTCCCCACAATGATTTTTTTTGGAAACTTGGTATTTGCCAGCAAACTGGAATTTACCGCTATCAGTACTCCAAACAGCACCAAGACAACTACCGAGAACCGCCTCCATTGAGTAGCTGCAAGTTTTCTCATCCCCCGGTCTCCTCTCTTCCTTTCTCAATCACTGGTCGTATAATCCCCGCCCAACACTTTGATGGAAATCTTCGCTAAAGTCCCGTCGGCTTTGAGAGAACGAAGGGCTGTGTCGACATCCTCCTGTAACTGGGCATCTTCTTTCCGGAAAATGTCATAAGTACTGGAGCTCGCGATGGGGTCTCCCACGGTCTTCAGCTTGTCGCCGTATGCTTTATTGTAAGATTCCATAATTCTTTTGATTGAGATGAAAGCGTCAATACGGCCATTTTCAATATTCTGAACGGCAAGGGCCGGATTCGCACCCGAATCTGCATAGACGAGCTTGACTTTATTCCCGTGGGATTTGTTATACTGCTCCATCACATAAGCCTCATTGGCTCCCGGGCTTACCTGGACTGTTTTGCCGTCCAAATCTTTAATCGAATTGATGTCGTTTCTTTTCTTGGAGACCACAATCCGTAAAATAAATGTGGTATAACTTTCTTTGCCAAACCGATATTTCTGTTCCCGCTCCGGATTTTTTTCATATTGATGGGCGGCAATATCGATTTTTTTGGATTGGAGAGAGAGTAAAATATTTTGAAAGTCTAAAGTCTGAAATTCGAACCGGTATTGCGGCAATCGCTTATTAACGGCTGTCAGCACCTCATATTCATAGCCTACCGGTTTGCCGTCTTCATCCAAATAGCAATAAGGTTTAAAAGCGTTGCCGGTTCCGATGATGATTTTTTTAGGAGCCGGAGCGCAGGAAACCGTACTGAAATTTGTTGCAACCATCAAGGCCGCTACCATTAAGAAAAGACTTACTATTTTAGAAAAATCCAATTTCTTCATCAAAAATACCTCCGTTATTTGAAGTTTTTCAAGCAATCCCGTGATCAACTTTTCCTGTTACCACCTCTTCATTACACACCATTACCGGATTGCCCGGGCCGGCTCTTGAATAAAAAAAGACCGAGCTATCCGAAGAGGCATTAACCTCCAAGGAATAAACTCAGTCTCCAGTCTGTCTGGTCAACTTGAGATAACTTATTATATGATGACGAATCCGTAAATTCTTACTTATATTATCGATTTACTATGATTTTAGCGAAAGCTTCAGCAATTGTCAACTGCAATTTCAAATTTTCATAAAAATAGATTGGGCCGGATGTTGTCCAGGTCATACCGGTGGTGCTTAGTACGGATTTATTTGATGAAATAGATATCGATACTGATACTGAATAAGGACGGCATAAAAAAATATATCTTTTAGACTGAGGGCCAATGGGAGACTAAATACCTCCTACGACCTCTCCGCCTTATTGAAGGCAATTCTCCCCCAATTAAGCATGTCAAAGTGACTAATTCAGTGAGAAAGTATCCCACACGCATACAATGCGTGCTGCCTTTAAAGTCCAAGGGCTTTTGACAGTTAGCGGTTGAAGCTATGGAGTGTAGGCGAATCGAACCCATTTTTTGGAAACATTAGTAGCACAGGTAGAACTATAAATATTAAAAGCCCCGGTACAAAGGGCCGAAGCTTGAAATGCTTAAATCTTGTTCCCCCTTCAAAATGCTGGAACAATGCTTCCTTTATATTTTGTAAGAATAAAATCTTTAACCGTCTTACTATTTAAGGCTTTGGCTAATTTCTTCAAAGCTGGTTTATTTTTATCTTTCGTGCGGACGGCTAAGATATTGGCATAGGGTGAATTACTATTTTCAATAAATAATGCATCCCGAGAGGGAACCAGATTTGCTGACAGTGCATAGTTAGTGTTAATGACAGCGATATCCACATCAGCAAGGGTCCGGGGCAGCTCAGCCGCTTCTAAGGGTTTAACTTGTAATTCCTTGGGATTTTTAACAATATCCAATTCCGTTGCGCTAAGCCCTGCATCCTTCCGCAATGTGATTAATTTGGCACTTTGTAACAAAAGCAAAGCCCGTCCGCCATTGGTCGGATCATTAGGAATCGCTACAATTGCTTTATTATTTAATTCTTTCAGCGCCTTAATCTTGTTTGAGTAAATACCCATCGGTTCAATATGTACTTTCGCGATATAGGTAAGATCTAATTTATGATCTTTACTAAATTCATTGAGGTAAGGAACATGCTGAAAGAAATTGGCATCTAATTCACCTTCAGCTAGGGCTAAGTTAGGCTGTACATAGTCTTGAAATTCGATAATCTGTAAATCAATACCTTCCTTGGCGAGCAGCGGTTTAATTTGAGATAAAATCTCGGCATGAGGTGTCGGTGAGGCTCCGACTTTCAATACGACTGGGGCGGCAGCAAATAAAGCTTGACTTCCTGCCAATAAAATTACCAGTAATACTAAAAACAGAATGAACCAATTCTTTTTCATGATGATCTCCTTTGAAATAATTTATTTTTTAAATTCCGGTAGGTAGCAAAAAAATCGTTAAAAAATGTCTTGCCAATCAATTATCAGAGATGGCATTTCTTTCGTTAAGTCCCCCCTCTCTAAGACAACCAATCAATGCAATTTCATGGTATAAGGCTTACTTTTTTCAACCGAATCTACTTTCTTTAGATATCAAAGGTCATTTTACCATAAACATTATTATTCCTATTTATTTACTATATTATTAAATAATAGTACACCCTACTACTATTTTTGTCAATTCTCTTTAAAATATCCAATCAAAATTTCTCTTCTATCCTTCCTGCCTTCATAGTTATAAAGCTTGCACCGTAAGGCGTTGTGTTCATATCATGAGTCACCATCAAAACGGCAGTTCCTTCTTTTACTGCTGATACAAACAACTCCATCACTTCCCGTGTAGTCTCTTCGTCCAAATCCCCTGTTGGCTCGTCTGCAATCAACAACTTGGGCGAAGTCAATAATGCTCTCACAATAGACACCCGGCGCTTTTCACCACCGGAAAGGGTTGCCGGATATTGTGAGGCAAGATGGCGAAGCCCTACCCGATCGAGTAACGCAAGAGCCTTTTTATAAGGATCGCCATCCCGCTTAAAAAGCGTATAAGGCAATATCACATTTTGCAGCACCGTCAAATTCGAAAAAGCGCTTTGCCCCTGCATAATATATCCGAATTTTGTATTACGCAAGTATGAGCGCTCAAGGTCATCAAGAGTTTCATAGTCTTTGCCCTCAAAATAGATCTTTCCGGAATTAGGAGTTAAAAGCCCCGCCAATATATTAAGCAAAGTGCTTTTCCCGCTTCCCGAACGTCCTGCAAGGCAGACAAATTCCCCCTCGCGGATTTCTAAAGATACATTATTCACAGCTTCAAAAGGCTGATTGCCTCGTGTATATTCTTTAACCAGATTATAGGCTTTTAAAATCATATGTCACCATCCCGAAGGACCGAGTAAGCATCACCCCTGCTTAGTTTTAATACCGAAAAGAGCGAAGCTATCGGTCCCGTTGCCAAAGACAGCATCAAACTCACCACAGTTATAATAGAAAACTGTAAAACAGATGGCTGCAAGTAAGGCAGGTTCATCGCTAGTAGTCCATATATCTGAAACGGAAGGATTAACAAAGTACAAAACCCTATGCCAAGCATACCACCTAAAAGACTTATTATCGCGGATTCCCAAAGCACAAGGGAAGAAATCTTTTTCCTTGTTGCTCCCAGTGAGCGCAGAATCCCAAATTCACGCTTTCTCTCATTGAGAATGACCGAGAACACAATTCCAAGAATCAAAACGGATAAAAACCATAATAAGGCGGCAAGAACGACCACAAATCTTTCTATCATCCGCAGGCTACCGGATACATTACTGATTATATTTTCCGCGGTGATTACCGAAATTCCGCCGTTTACTTGATCAAACGCCTTACTAATATTATTTGCAACATCGCTGACTGTATAACCGTCCTGAATCAATACTGACACAGATGAAACCGCATCTTCCGGAATTCTCGCCGCTCCGCTCTTTGCCGCATAATCGTCCGCCGCTCTTTTTGCCGCCTCAATATTCATAAATACGGAAGTGTCAAAACCTGATCCCGTGCTCTCCATTTTCGCGGCAATAGTATATTCGCGGCCGAAAAATTTCAATTTTTTGCCGACCTTGCCCGCTAGGTTTGCCCCGATCACAATTTCGTTCATTAAAAGTTTGCGGGTAAGTTCTCTTTGAATCCAGGGTTCCACTGTAAAATCAGTATCCTGATCAAAGCCGATAATCTGTACAATGGTTGAACAGCAATCGGCCTTCAGCGAAGCCACAAATAACTGCAGGGATACAGTGCGAACACCTTCAATTCCTGATATTTTCTTCATCCGTGTTGCATTCATATAGAACATGCTGGGTTCTCCCCGCAATAAGATTTTCTCCGTTCTATCCTCATAGCCTTTCGGGACAACCAATATATCTGCCCCCAGCCGTTTAGAAAGTTTATCCGTACCGTTTTGAAGACTTAATGAGATTACGGATCCTAAAAATAACCCAAAGGACAAAATAGCAACGGTAAACATCAATGCCGCGGTACGGAATGGCCTGCGCCGTATGTTGCAAAACGCAAGATATGAAAGGGTAAGGCATTTATCCTTACCCATTAATCCTTTCCTTCTTCCTGGTTTCGTCCGGAAAGAAGCAGAAAGAGCGTATTAAACGTAAACCCGATTACAGTAATAATACCCGATAATATAAGGGCCGGGAAGGTAATGCGTTGGCAGGGCATATCTTTCATGGCGCATCCGCCAATCAAAACAGTGGGGAATAAGAGAACAAGAATTCCCCCAAGGACCACGGCAAGACTAAGTCCTAAACGCGTTCGTTTCGATGAAAAGGTCAAGAGCAATACGCCCAAAACGGCGATCAATAAGCCGATACCAAGCTCCGCTTGCCCGGTCCAGTGGCATTTTGGCCAATTGCCGTCCGATTCCGCTTCACAAAGCTTAAGAATCGTTTTTGGCCCCAAAGAAATAAGCAAACCCAGGATAATTGCTCCTATTCCCGTGATTAAGCGATTTTTCATAAATATACTCCTCTCATATCGTGTATTCAGGTTGAGGTGTAGCGCTGGCAAGATGAAACTTCTCAAGAAGATTTTTACGAATCGCCATAAATAAGGCGTCTCCTCTTTGCCGGGGTCTGGGCAGATAAATATCCATGATTTCACTAATTTTTCCGGGACGCGGCGTCATAATGACGATCCGGTCACTTAAATAAATGGCTTCATCCACATCATGGGTCACGAGAATCATGGTCGTCCCGTCCCCTTTCCAAAGTTCCAGCAATTTATCCTGTAAGTCGGCTCTGGTAAAAGCATCTAAAGCGCCCAGCGGCTCATCCAATAGCAACGCAACAGGCCGGTTGATAAGCGCCCGGGCAATCGCCACCCGCTGCGCCATACCGCCGGAAATTTGATGGGGATAAGACTTTTCAAAGCCATGCAACCCGATGAGTTCGATAAACCGAGCGACATCGGCCTTGTTTTCCTTATAAACTCCCTTGGCTTTCAGCCCAGCCGCAATATTGTTTTCCACCGTGAGCCATGGGAACAGGCTGCCTTGTTGAAACACATAGCCACGCTGAGGGTCTGGCGCGGTAATTTCCTCACCCTCCAACATAATTTTACCGGATGCCGGTGCGTCAAGACCGGCGATTAAGCGTAACAGAGTAGTTTTCCCACAGCCGGAGGGACCGATGATCGTGATGAATTCGCCCTTTCTTACCGTTAGATTAATATCCTTAAGAGCCTCAACCGAGTTATCGCTGGTATCCTCATAGGTACGGTCAACCGAGCGGATTTCAATCAAATTTTCCTGGCTCACTTGACTAGCCCCCTTTGCCAGATCAATAAGCGGTTCTGAATCAAAGCAATCCCTTTCATGATGATCGAAAAAAGCACAGCCATAATAATAATAGCGGCATACACCTTGTAATACGAAGACCACGCTTTTGCCCAATTGATATAATAGCCAAGGCCGCCTTGGGCCCCCATCATTTCAGAGACAACGAGAGTCGTAAAAGCAAGGCCGTTAGCGGTGGAAATCCCGGTGAATATCTGGGGAACAGCATTGGGAAGCGCGACATGAAACAGCAGATAGCTTTGCTTGGCACCAAGGGTTTTGGCCACTTCAAAATAAATCTTTTGCGTACTTGCCATTCCTTGAGTCGTCATATACGCCACCGGAAACCAAGCGCAAATCGCAATTAAAAATACACCGGCCACAAATGACGTGGGGAACACGGTCAGTGCAAAGGGCATCCAGGCGACCGCCGGAACAACTCCAGTGATTTTTAGAACCGGGAATACCCAATAATGGACTTTGGCAAACCAACCGATGAGTATCCCTGTACCAACACCCAGAATGATCCCGGACAAAAACCCCAAAAAGAACAGACGCATGGAGTAACCGGTATTTTGCAGCAAAAAGCCGTATTCTTCAAGGATAACTCCAGTTACTTTTGAGGGCCCGGGGAAAAACGGCAGCGGCAGAATATCGAATTTAGTACTCAGCAAATCCCATAAAGTGAGGATAATACCCATTGCCAAACGAAAAGGTGCGCGAGTGATGAATTTGCCGCGCCTGTCAGCGTTAAACCAGGAAAATGCGGCAATACCCAGGTACAGTAAGATCAATCCCAGCAACGCAATGCGATAGGCTAGATTATTGATTTCCTGGGTATCCGGAACCGTCAGGTTGACGATTTCCGCCACAATCAACCCAATCAGGGAAAACAGTACCCACCCTAAATATCTTTGATTGGATATTGAGTTTTGGGAAACGCTGCTCCGGTTTGAAACCGGAGCAGCGCCAAAATTTTTAAATATCGGGTTATTCAAGATATACCTCCTAAAAACCAAATCATTACAATTGAACCTTGTAATAGATTTGCTGCGCGAATTTTTCGGGGTCCTTGGTTTTAAGATAGCCGATTTTCGAAAGCTGTTTTACAAAATAAAGAACATTGGCTTGCACATTGGCCGGGTTTTGCTCCTGCAAAGACGGATAATGATAGCTCTTTACCAGTTCCACAGCCAGTTCCTTATCGGTAATGGCGGAGTATTTCTTATCCGAGATAATGGCGACGGATTCTTGAGGATGGTAGTGGATCCAATCCTGTGCCTTATGATAAGCCCGCAGGAGCGCCGCTACCTTGCCGGGATCCTTTTTCAATACCTTTTCGGAAGCATAAAGGAAGCAGCAGTATTTATCGGCGAAAATGGGATCCGTCGCCAGATCAAAAATTACTTTAAAGCCATTGTTCTTAACAGCCAAAGATCCGAACGGATCCCAAATGGCTGCGGCAGCGATATCACCTTTCCCAGCCGCTTCAATTTCCAGATTACCATCACCATAAGGGACAAAAGTGACCTCTTTGTTATCCTTGGCAACCACCCCGTGGTTCTCCAGCCAGACACTTGCAACTTGAAAAGGAGTGCCTCCGATTTCGTCCACGCCGATTTTTTTACCCTTCAAATCCTTGGCGGATTGAATCGGGGAATTTGCCGGAACGACTATCTTAATGCAACCCTTATGCAGGCCATCCACCACTTTCACCTTCACACCTTCTTCAATCGAAGGAAAAAACTGAAAATCACCGTTTACAATAGGAATCGTTCCGTTGTTCAGTCCGATTTTCCGGGTTTCCGTATCGGCGGAAATCAGATTGACATCAAAGCCTTCTCCGGCAAAAAAACCCTTTTCATAGGCGATGTAAATTGGCGCCCCGCAAAGGGAGCCATCCTTGCCGGGAATATTGATTTTCCCGTATTTATACTTGGTGCCCTGAGGGCTGCCTGTGTTCTTCCCATTTTTGGCGCCCCAGGCGACCGAAAAAACGGCTACGGCAAGAATAAGTATCGCTATACCTGTGACTTGCTTCCAATTTTTCACAAACAACACACTCCTTCATTTAGTTTCCGGCCAATGCCTTTTGAAATGCTTGCTCTAGATCGGCAATCAGGTCGGCCGAATCTTCCAGCCCGGCCGATATGCGAATCAGATTTTCAGGGATGTCGGCAAACACCTTTTCATGAAGTTCCAGCTCTCCATGAGTGGTTTGCGGTGAATTAACGATCAGCGAACGCACATCGCCGATGTTGACATGGTAGTGGAACAAACGAATCGCATTTAAAAACGTCTCTCGCTGTTTCTGCGTCCCCTTGAAACCAAAGGACAAAATCCCACCGGCGCCTTTTTTGAAGTCACGTTGATAAAGGACATGATAAGGACTGGATTTCAACGCCGGGTAACGGACCCACTCCACCGCTTTGTGGCTGGATAAGTAATCTGCCAGCTTCTCGGCGTTGTGAACCTGCTTGGCCAAACGTTCCGACAAAGTTTCCAACCCGATGATTGCCAGATAAGCATCAAATGGAGAAAGGGCTGCGCCGAGATAATTGAGATAATTAAAACGGATTCGGTTGGTAAACGGAGCATTGGGAAACACTTCGGGAAAACTGCGGTGGTTGCCCTCAACGTCCCGGAGTGTATAGTACTTTTCGGAAAACTGGGGAAATTTATCCGAGGTATAATTGAACTTCCCGTTCTCCAGAATCAGCCCGGCGATAAGATTACCATGTCCGTTTAGCCCTTTTGTTGCCGAATAGATCACAATATCTGCACCGTGAGCAATTGGATTGTACAGATAAGGCGTAGCCACCGTATTATCTACTACCAATGGAATGCCATGCTCATGGGCAACTTGGGCGATTTTCTCTACATCCAGCAAAACCGCACTTGGATTACTGATACTTTCGATGTAAATCGCCTTCGTATCAGGTTTAATCTCTGCCGCCAGCGCCTCAGGATCTCCTATGGATTTCGCCCGATCGAAATGAATCCCGAATTTTGGATAAATCTTTTTAAAGCTGTCAGCGCTACCGCCATAGAGGTAGGGAGAGGTCAAGATTCTTCCACCATCTTCGGCCAGATTCAGTAAAGTATAACTGATAGCCGCCATACCGGAAGCCAAAGCGATAGCCGCGCTTGCTCCATCCAGCGTTTTAACACGTTCTTCCAAAACGGCTACGGTCGGATTGCTCAGCCGGGTGTAGAGAAATCCGATTTCTCTAAGGCCAAACAGGTTAGCCGCATTATCCACATCCCGGAAATCATAGGCCGCGGTAGCATAAATCGGCGGCGATACAGCATAATGGTGATCCTTTGGCTCATATCCCGCCTGGACTTTTTGTGTATCAAACTGATACACGGGGCTAGACACTTCGTTCGCCATGTGTTTTCTCCTTTCTATTCTCAAATTTTGATGTTGTTCACCATGTCTTTAGTTACATATCATGGAACACCACATCCTTTAGATCTATTGAATCGATTCTCATCGATAGGTGGCTAAAACTGCATCATAAATATCCTCAATCACTCGAAGCCCGCCGGAGAATCCCACGTAATTGGTGGTCAACACCAAACGGTAAGGCGACGGCGCAGAGGCGGACAGAAAATCATAATTCTTTTCTCTGGCCAGTTCCTTATCCCAGCCGCTGCCAATAATCAGCCCCCGCCCTTTGTGGGAAATTCTCCGGATGGCTTCCTGTGCCTTGCCTGCGTCAGGCTCAAATATCAAGGGTATTTCGCGCTTGTCAGAAGTAGTCTTTAGTTCGGCCTTAATTTGCTCCTGAACGTTTTCCGGTGTATTGTCCACCACAAATTGTTCTTTGGGAACAATTCCCACTTCATGCAGGAGGAACTTCGACAATCCCAGTACATAACCGGCGTCATGCAAAATATGGACATGGTTGGGGAGCCCATAACGGAATTCCAGTAGAAAAGTGGCAAGATTGTCGATTTCATCATAAAAAGCCTCCCGTTCCCGCCGAATGAATTCCTCCGCATCAGCCTGATTAATTTCTGCGTTCTGCTCGGCCGCAAAAGTTAACACTTCCCGCAAAAACCGCTCCGTTTCATTGGCCCCGATGGGAAGGTGCGGAAACTGTATATACGGTTGCCCGTAACGTTCCTCAAGGTGCTCGACAATAGGCCGGCCATACCATGGGGAAACTAAAATATTAAAATTAGCCCTGGGGATTTTTTTCCACTCAGCAACGCCATCGGATTTAGGGCCAAAGAGTACCTGAGCCTTGAGGCCGAGACCTTCCAGAAGCCGTTTGTATTCACCGAGATTGCCTTTCCAGAAAGGGTCCTGGTAGGGCAGGGACGCCCATAGATTCACCGTATTTTTCTCACTTCGAACGGGGTTTTCTTCCTCAAACAAGCTGACATACTGGTCAATGATGGCGTTTACCACCAAACTGTGGGATTCAAAGTTGTTGCACTTAAAACCGGGAGTTTCCACCGCCACAATCGGTCTGCCTTCGGCGCGGAATTCCGCCACCAGGCCTCTCACATCATCGCCTACGATCCCGGCCGTGCAGCCGGTTAATACCACCTGCAAATCGGTATCCAGCACCTTATAAGTATTGGTGATGATCTGCCGCAACCTCTGAATACCGCCAAAGACAACCTCCTGCTCGCTAAAATTGGTGCAAGGAGAGGTACTGCCACCAGCATAGCCGGTAGAACGCTCAAAAAAGCCCAGAACCATATTGCCGCAGCCCGGGCCGGAATGAAGAATCGGAACGGCTTTCGGTATGGCAACGACGCTTTGCAGCGCGCCAATGGCGCAGGTATAACGTTCTTGCTCAATAATTCCGCTCATTTGCCGCAGCCCCCATCCAAAAATGTATCCGGATCCTGCGAAAGCCACCATTTCGTATAAGGATTGGCAGTGTGCTTTTCTAGATTTTTTACGAATTCATCGTTTTCAATCGTTTCTAAAATCCGCTCGCCGTAACGCAGAATGCCCTCGTAGCCCATACCAAAATGCTCATCGCCAATCAAAAGCGATGGGATTCCCAGCTTTGAGCCCCATAATGTCATACCGCCATGCCTTGCCAGCAATAGATCCGGGCGTAAGCGGTTCAGTGTATTTACCAGTTCAAATTCCTGTTTGTTACAGATATTAAAATTCGGCACATCACCGTAATCTTTTACGCTTTGGGCCAACAAATCGCTTTCCTCACTTCCGTTATCATAGAGCGGGTCATGATGGAAGAGAGCCGCACCTTTCACTTGTAACCCAAGCTCACCCAAGATGGAAAGTAATGCGTGCCCATGTCCGGCTCCCGCTGTCACATAGGCGGTTTTTCCCTTCAGTTTTTCACGGAGGGCGGCGATTTTTGGCAAATACTCCGCCTTTTTTGCCGCTATAAGTTCCTCAGCCTGCTTTTCTTGGTGGAGCATTTTTCCCAAAGCTCGGAACCAACGATCGGTTTGGGCCCCTCCATAGGGCGGAGCCGCTTTAATTTCCGGCACTCCAAATTCCTGCTCCAATGCAGCACCCAGATACGAACCAAGAGTGGGACACGCCTGAACTGTGGCGGCCGCTTCCGACGACCAGGTAAGGCTCTCTACCGTGGAGTAAGGGGTGATGTAGTTTGGCTTCACACCAAAGGCTGCAAACCACTGACTGAAGATATCCGAACCCCAGAAATTAATCACATTAATGACATCCGTTCGCCTTTGGCGGGCGGGCTTGATCAACTTTCGGGCGATACCGTGATAGCCCGCGTCGAAACCGGTCGTCCACACTTTGGAGCGGAACCCTTCACAAAAAATACCCACCACCGGGATTTGCAGTTCCTTCTCCGCCTCATTGCAGACGCTTTCCACATCGTCGCCGATAATTCCGGCGGCGCAAGTGGTTAATACAAAAATAGCCTTAGAATGAGTGCGTTCATATACCTCACGAATACCCTCCGCTAATTTTTGCGAACCGCCGTATACTGTGTCAGTTTCCTGCAAATTGGTAGAAAAAATTTTTCTCTGCGTCGGTTTCTCAACTCCCCGCAGCGGTGAATTGACCCGGTAGGTAAACGCATATTCATGGAAACATGATGAGCAGCCCACAGGACCGTGGCTAATGACTGCCGCATCCTGAACCAAGATCACCATGCAAGCCGCCTGTGAAGTGGAACAACCCAGGCACTGGGAAAAGGAACGGTTTTTATCCTTTAATCCACAGCGTGAGCGTTTTACCAGTTCTGCAGCGCTACCCTGAAAACCAGTGATAGAATGAAGACGTATTTCCCGGATGGGTACATCAGGGATTTGTAACTGAATAGGACTCATCATTTTCTCCCCTTTTAACGGATTCAAAATTAGCAAAACCTTCCAGCCGGTCTCCGCTGATCCGAAAGACCCGCCGGTCGTCCAGGATAACCGCGTCTATACCTTGATAAAAGTTAATAGCCGGGCGGTTCCAATCAAGGCAAAGCCAATCTATCCGTTCACAGCCGCGTTCAACAGCAATTTGGGCGAGGCGGCGCAACATGGCTTTACCAAAGCCATTGCCGCGGTATTGCTCTTTCACAAATAGATCTTCCAGAAACAAATTGGCCTTACCTAAAAAAGTCGAGTAATTATGAAAAAATAGTGCGAATGCGGCAGGTTCGCTATTTGCCTCGCCAAGGATCACCTCTGCCTGTCTCTTTTCAAAAAGAGAAAGTCTTATATCCTCCCCAGATGCCGTAACCTGATCTGCCATTCTTTCAAAAGCCGCCAGTTCATGAATAAAAGCTAGAATCAGCGCAACGTCTTTTTCTTCAGCGTACCGGATATGCCAAGAAATATTGCCCATATTGACCTACCTCCGCCGGACCGCAAATGCCGTTTGGAATGCCTGATCCAAATCGGCGATCAGGTCTTTGGCACTTTCCAATCCCATTGACAAACGAATGGTATCCGGATTGAGCCCCACCAGTTTCCGTTGATCGAGGGTCAACTCCACATGGGTGGTTTGAGCGGGGTTGATAATCAGTGACCGGACATCTCCAATATTGGCCTGGTATCCAAACACCTTGGTTGATGCCAAAAAAACTCTCATTTGTTCTTCCGTGCCCTTAAAACCAAAAGATAAAATCGAACCCGCCCCTTTGGGAAAATACCGGTCAGCCAAAGTTCGATAGGGATTGCCTTGGGCATAAGGATAACGGACCCAGCTGACATGTTCATTTTGTTCAAGATATTCCAAAACGGACTGGGTATTGGCCACTTGTTTTGCCACCCGTTCGGAAATGGTTTCCAGCCCGAGCAATACGAGATAAGCATCAAAGGGAGAGAGCGCCGCGCCAAGATAGTTTAGGTGCACCGCCCTGAGCCGTCCCGTAAATGGAGTACCCGGAAACACTTGCAATACATTGCGTTCCATACCGTTTCCATCCCGTAAAAACCAAAGCGGTTTTTCAAATTGCGGAAAATGCCCGTTTCCATAGTTAAATTCCCCGCTTTCGATCACGACGCCCGCAATCACATTGCCATGCCCGGAAAGAGCCTTGGTGGCCGAATAGACCACTACATCCGCACCCTGTTCAAATGGGTTTAAAAGATAGGGAGTCGCTACCGTGTTATCCACTATCAACGGGATGCCGTGCTCGTGGGCGATGCGGGCAATTGCTTCCAAATCCGGGATGGTTACCAACGGGTTGGTCAGGCTTTCAATGAAAACCGCTTTCGTCTCCGAAGTCAGTTTATTTTGAAATTCGGCGGGATCATCCGGGTTTTCGACCCAATCGATCTCGAGTCCCAAATCAGGGAACACCGAAGAAAAACTGTCAACTGTCCCGCCGTAAAGTCTGGCCGTTGTCAAAATTCTGCCGCCTTTCCCCGCAACATTCAGCAAAGCATAGGAAACAGCCGCCATTCCCGAGGCCAGGGCGATGGCTCCGGCTGCTCCGTGAAGGGCGGCCAGTCTTTTTTCCAAAACATCGACCGTAGGATTGGAAAGCCGCGTGTAAATCGGATCATTCTCCGAAAAGGAGAACAACCGGTCAGCCCGGAAGCTGTCACCCAAGGCAAAGGCGGTTGTTTGATAAATGGGGACCGAGACCGCATTGTTATGCTGGTCAGCCCGGTATCCAGCCTGCACCTTCAACGTATCAAAATCAAAGCCCATTTTTGGCAACTCCTTGTTCCTCGTTTTATTTAAAAAAATAGAGACTAAATCACTCCTTACCCGTTCAAACACGGGAAAAGGAAAATGATTTAGCCTCCAGTTTTCTGGTCAGCCTCAGATATCCGATTTCAAAATAATTTAAAGTAAGTCTATCTGTTTAGTATAATTTGTTAAATTAATAATACCTCATGGGTCAAAAGATGTCAATAGCTCTTTGGATGGTTATCGAACGGCAGCGTCCTGCATACCCAGGCTTGGCTGGTTATGAGATGTCCCCTTCAATGTCCTCATCACCCCATCTGCCCAATGACGAAGGCCTTCAC
>DNPQ01000048.1 GCA_003501335.1 Bacillota bacterium | reverse complement strand
CCGTTTTACGGGTGGTCATGATTGAGAAAAAGGGTATCGCTTAAATGATATCCTTTTATTTTTGATACTTCTTAAGTAAATCTTCCATAGCTTCATCAAGAAGTTTGGAAACTGGTATCCGAGTTTGTTTTGAAAGTCGTTGCATGCCTTCCCAAAGTTTGGGATCGACTGAACTAGAGGCCTGGATTCTATTTTTAAGCCTTGCGGTAGTAGCGGCCATTTTTTCACTTCCTTTGAGAAAATAATATCATGAATCAACTTGAATTGTCAATTAAATTATGATATTATTGATTCATAAGGATTCATTAAATAAAATGAATCAAATAAAACTAGCAAATATCAGAGAAAGGAGGTTAATTCATGAGTATCATTCTAAAGGCTATTCGTTCTAAATGTCTGGACTGTTCCGGCGGGCAAATAGATGAAGTGCGGGAATGCACCATTCAAAATTGTACGCTATACCCTTATCGTATGGGTAGGAATCCGTTTTCTAACCGGAAAGGGCCGGGTAATATTGAAGCATTAAAAAAATATCGGGAGAATCAAGCTAAGAATAAGGAATAAGATTATTTACAATTTTTCTAAAGCAATACAAAGGATTTTTAAAAGAAATGGTGGTGGTAGATAGTTTTTACCTTAAAAAGTTTTAATCGATTCTAGGGGCCTTGTAGCCAACGAAAATAAGGAGGATTTAATAATGATGAATACCAGTAATTTAACGAAAGTCATAATTAAACTCCAAGACATGCCGGCAGCTTTAACAGAAAACTTTCAGGATGTTGTAGTTTATCGGGCTGAGTTACCCAGTATAAAGGGTTCAATCAGCATGAACGACGCTATGAATTCAATCTTTGCCGTGATAGTTTCAAAAGATTCTACATATGACGAGATTATCAGCCAATTACAAAAGCAGGCTGAAAGTTTCTTGGATCAAAAGGGGGGAATAGCGTAATGGGTATTCAAACACAGCTTGATAAATTGAAAGAGATTGAACTTTTATGTAGCGTGCTTATGCGACAATCTGAAAAAAGTTTCGAATTGTCCAGAGAATACCGTGAAGGGATGAATCAAGCGGGAAGGATGGTACTGGAAATCATTAATCGTAAAGGCGAGCAGTTGTAATATTTTTTTAGCCTATTTAGTGTTACTGAGCATTATTTATTTATCCTGTAACGCCAAAATGTAGTGTCGAAATGTAACGCCAAAATAAAGTGTACTGCCAATTGTAGTGTCATGATGTAACGCTAAATTATAAAACGTAATGCCAAAATGTAACGCCAGAAAGGAGATTTAAAAAATGTCTAGAGTTCAAAAAACAAATCGATTTGATTTAGAGTTATGGGCAAATTTAGAGAAGATTTCATCAAATAAGCAGATCCCTGTCTCCCATTTGCTTGATGAAGGACTGAAATATTTATCGGATAAGTATTCAGGAGAAGGAAAGCTAATTCCTTCTCAACCGGCCTTAAATCATGAAGCACCAAACAATAGGAAGCATGTCAAAACCTCATGGAAAGCTTTGCCGGGTGTCGGTGAGGGTGTTCCTGATGATTTATTCCCCTATTATCAATCGCAGTCATTAATCGGCATTCCTAAAGCCCGCATCAAGTATTGGATTGAAAGCGAGAAAGTTCAACAATATCGGAAAGACGGCTTTAATTGTGTAAGTAAAAAGGAAGTATTGGCCTATCAAGCCTTGAGACTAAACGGAACCACGAAAGAAGATGATTAAATGTCAATAGCTCATAGAATTTTTAGATATGTCATTTATGCTGTATGTCTGGTAATTTCAACCAGCCTAATAATGTATTTTTTATACCATTTATCAAATAACCGGATCTATCATTGGGGCGTTCCGGTTGGAGTTATAGCCGTTGAACTTTTGGCTCAGTATTTCCTATCATTAGGAAAAAGCAAGATAAAAGCTAAAAGATATTTGCAAGGAATACTTTTAATATCAATTTACGTTTTTTATGTCTTACTGTTTGGTGTCCTTAGTGCCATTGGCTTTTTTGCGGCTGAGATATCCAGCAATATTTCGGTCACAACAAAAGTACAGCGGATCGATAATATGGCCCAAAAGCGCTATGACCAAATCGATGATCTGATTGCTTCCCTTAATCTGCAAATGACAACTGAGGCAAAGACCGGATTTGGGAAAAACAGTCAAGCTGTATTAGGCGAAATTAAGCGATTAAAGACTGAACAGTCGGCATTAATGGACCAAATGAACAAAGAATCAAAACAGGAGAACACAGCGGCTCCAGTGGATGCCTTTTCTGCCCTGGCTAAGATGATCGGAGTTAATGCCAATATACTGGCGATTATTATCTTTGGAAGTCTATGCCTATTTGTCTATACCGGACTAACGGTATGCAATCCAAACCTTTCACTTGATGAAACGAATAGTAATAATGAAACGATTGAAACGATTAATCCAATAGTTGAAACGAAAAAATTTAAACTGAAACGAAACGATGAAACGAAAATTAAAAATCTTGAAACGGATAAATTAAAAAATGAAACGGTGAAACGGGATAATGAAACGAAAATTTGTCCAGTTTGTGGTGAAACGTTTCCAGCGAAACGGAAACATCATAATGATAAATGTCGATTGAAAGAATGGCGGCAAAGTCAAAACCAGAAGGAGGGCGTTTCAATATGAGACAGTTTAATTTTAAAGTGTTCGAGGAAAGCGACCCGGATATAATCGTTTGGCTGAATTCTATTCCATATAAGGAAAGGTCAACGGAAATCAGACGGGCGTTAAGAGATTTCATCAGAAAGCCGGATTTTGTCGTTAGGCAAAGAAAAAATTCAAAGGCGGTGGGTGAGTGATGACCAAAAATAGACGCGGTAATAATGAAGGATCTATCGTTGAACGTAAAGTAATGAAAAACGGCAAGGAATATACTTACTGGATGGCCTCTGTTACCACCGGCTACGAAAACGGCAAGTTAAAACGGAAAACCTATTCAGGAAAAAGCCGGGGTGAAGTCGCCAAGAAGATGAAAAAGGCACTCGTGCAGGTTGATGAGAGGACTTTTAAAGATCCTTCCAAAATCACTTTGGAAAAATATCTTACTGATTGGCTTGCTGGTATGAAATGTGCTTGGGCTGAAGGCGTAAAAGGCCCAATAACTGAAAATACTTGGAGCGCTTATGACACAATGGTAAGGGTTCACATTATCCCGAATATTGGCAATATTAAATTAAGCGATTTGACTTCCAAGGACATTCTGGGACTGATAAACAAAAAGCAGAATGAGGTCAAGGAGAATGACAAAAGGCTTTCAGCTAGGACGGTAAGATATATTTATACCACTATTCACAAGGCGCTATCTGATGCTTTGGAAGAGCAACCGCCTTTGGTAGCCTTTAACGCAGCCGAAGGAATGAAAAAGAAATTGCCGAAATACGATAAGCCGGAAATGAAAACTATGTCAATCACCGAGATCGGAAAATTTCTTGATTCAGTAAAGAATTATCAGCTTAATAGTCACCATTACAGCCCGGTTTATGCGGCCTTTTATCTAGAATTGCATACCGGACTAAGGCGCGGGGAATTGCTTGGTTTACAGGATAATGATATCAATTTTGAGACAAGGGAAATAAGCATTAAACGCCAATTGGTAAGGGGTAAGGAAGGACTTTATTTGAAGGACCCTAAAACCAAAAGTTCAAAGCGGGTTATTACTCTTGATGAGCGGGTAATGTCTATTTTAAAGCAGCATATGGATTCAAGGGCGATAATAAAATTAGACAGGACAAGCCTGGTATTTTGTACCGATGAAGGGAAACCCCTTGACCCGGATAACTTTACCCGACACTATCAGACCTTACTTGACAAAGCTGGATTAAGTCATTACCGGTTCCATGATCTGCGGCATAGTTTCGTAACTCTTGGCTTAAAGAAAAAAATTGATTATAAAACCCTGATGAAGTTTACCGGCCATGCTTCAAGTAAAACCTTTTTCGATGTTTACGGTCATTCGGATTCTGAAATGCAGGAAGAAGCGGCGCAGGTTTACGGCGATTTAATAGCAGATTGTGTAAAGAAATGATTCTAATTTTTGCAACAGTTTTTTCAACAATTACGATAAAAAAAGATAAGATTGGATTAAATAAATTGGAATTTATTGGAACACAAAAGCTGAGAAAGCCCTTTAAAATCAATGATTTTTTAAATTAGGTTAAACTAGGTTAAACTACCTTAAAAATATAAATTATGCATGGCATTCAAGAGGTCAAGGGTTCGATTCCCTTCAGGTCCACCAAATTTAATTATAATGAGATTTTGGCAAAAACAAAATTTGACAAAATCTCATTTTTATATTTATGGAATCAAGTGATTGGTCGTATGAAGAATTACTGCAATTTTTTACTACTTGGACTCAAGCGAATACTTCATAAATTACTTCTTCTTTTCTAGCTTTCGTACAAAGACTAAACATCAAGCCAAATACATAAAGGGGCCGGTTCAGATTTTGGTAAAAATTGTAACTGCTTCTCCAAAAAGATAATGCTCTACGTTTCCCCATCGGTAAAGCCTCAAACCCGCATAACGTTTAGAGTTTAATCAGACCGTGTATACTCAACTTGCAGTAACAACAGAAGAATTTCTCACAGTACCCGTTAGCTGCATAGATCAAAAATCCGTTCTCAAATAGCTCAAGAAAATCGGTATGAAATTAATAAGACACAAATGGCTTTCCAACAGAATGGAGAAAGTTATTAACTTATTCACTGTGATTAACATCTCCCCCCCTCTACTACTGCTATTGTTATGGTTCTAAAAGCATTATACTGTATAAGGGGCAGGGCGGACGGCGATATTTTTGATGGGGAAGATTCAGAATGGTCGTTTTTTTGCTAAAAGTAAGTCTGTATGAATAAAGTAACGGCAAGTCCCATCGCGCCGGCGGCAATGACCACACGTAGCACTTTGGAAGAAACATGGCGGACAATAGACGGGCCAATGTATCCGCCAATGAAAAATCCGGCGGCTAACGGTGCCGCCGCCAGCCAATTGATATGGGAGCGAAAGATATAGATAAGAGTGGCAACTAGGTTTGAAGCGCCTAATGATACGTTTTTCAGCGCGTTATACTCAGCAAATTCCGCATGGCTTGTCGCCGAGAGAATTGCTAGCATTACAACCCCGCCGGCCGCGCCAAAATACCCTGTATAGGCCCCGACGAGAAAAATAGCTATACTATATGCGGCAACAGTTGCTTTCCTGTGAAACTTATGGTTCCAATTTTCATCGTTCGCGGCAGCCAACTGTCTACATTGTTCAAGAGCAGCCCGCTCAGGCCGAAAAATCAGTAAGGCTGCGCCAAAAATAAAGAAAGGAACAACGTGTTCAAATGTTACCGCAGGGGCCATTAATAAAAGCATACTTCCGCAGAGACTTCCGCCGACTGTAAGCGGCAGCAGTCTGAATAGTTCGCGGCTATGGCCGTGTAATTCGCGTCTTGAAGATAATCCGGATCCTACTCCTGTAAAGATGAGCGCAGCAGTGTTTGTGACATTGGCATAAACTGGAGGTATGCCTACGGCAAGCAATGCCGGATAAGAAACGAGGGAGGCCAGTCCTGCTGCCGAACTGGTAATCCCAGCCAAGATTCCGGCCGGAAAAAGAATGAATAAGTAGTGCCCCAATGAGGTCGCCAACATGGTTTGCCCTTTACTTTTCAAATTAGTTTGTCCAAATTATGCGGCTATTTTGATCCGATTGCAGATATCCTCTTGCATAGCCTCCAAGGGAAAGTAGAAAAATTTTTTCTCAGTAATAGTCCTTATTATACCGTATCATTTTGTAAATACAAGTTGACCGTTATTTACAATTTAGTTATTAGTGAATTTCGTTTATCTTTTAATGTAACGCTAATGACATTAAATTATTACTCAATTAAAACATTTCCAAGGCTGAATAATTTGGTGTATAATAAGACTATAGCCTTAAATTAAAAAGAGAATTTTTGGTGATGATAATCTTGCCATTACAGATGGCGTAAGATGGTTCAAGAGTTGAAATACATTTTATTCGTATCCAATGTATAAACAATTCAACCTTCGAAATAACCTCTCAATCTCTAACTGTCCCCGAATTTAAGCGATACCGTATAAGTAGATTACAAGCCATGAAGCAACCAATAATTATCTTTTAAAAAAATATGAAATGGAGTAAACAACCGTGAAGAAAAATGATGTTTCAAAAAAAGTAATAAGTAGTGAGGAATTTAAGGGAAAACTGAAACAGGCGGCAATTCCAGATTCTATCAGCTTTTCTGGTAGTTATGAACCTGCCCAGAATCTAGGAAATGGACGCTGGCAATATAAAGGGAAAACCTATAAAGAAGAAGTCATAAATTAGATAGTTATAATTTTACGGGAATCATTTTAATATTAATCTTATGCTATGCCTCGTTTAAAGAGGAAATTCTTTTGTTCACTGTTATTTTTTTACCCCTGGTCCCACTTTACCATCAGCTCTATTAAGGCTATATCTCTAATATCATTCCTATCGTTAAATTTCCGGGCCTCAAGCATTAACTCCTTAAGCCCTTATTTTTAAGGCTTTTGGAGGAGTTATACCGGTTTAACCTGGGTAGGCTACCACCAAGGGATAAACGCCTTATTAATTTTACCGATAACAGTCTATAATATGGTTTGAAAATTTCAATGGAATAGAATGCTAATTCAAGCGAAGTTACCCCGATAACAACCAACTAAGCTAGTAGCAACTCTATATTAATGAGTGGACGTTAGCTTTAAAAATGGATGCAGAATGGATCGCGATAGCTATTCGAAGAATTTGCAGAACATCGATATAATAATCAAAAGGCCGGTATTAATATTATTCAATACCGGCCTTTTGAACCAGCCTCAATATTGAAGGGCTGTTATTTTTTTGCTACTGCATCTTTTAATGCTTTTCCGGCTTTAAATACAGGAACTTTGCGGGCGGCAATATCAATTTCTTTGCCAGTTTGAGGATTGCGGCCTTTGCGGGCGGCCCGTTTTCTTACCTCGAAACTGCCAAAACCAACCAGAGTGACTTTGTCACCTTTGGCAAGTGCTCCACTGATGGCATTGATAGTGGCATCAATTGCTTGGTTGGAATCTTTTTTGGTAAGTTTAGTGTCTTTGGCTACTTTTTCGATAAGTTCTGTTTTGGTCAAAATAGACGCCTCCTTGTAATTTTGGATAATGCTGAAAATCTTGATAGTAATTATCTTTACCCTTACCATGTAATTATTCGGCAGATATTTCGGTAGTCTTTAAGGTTATTTTTAGATAGTAATGGATTGGCAATAATATAAATATATTATAGGGGTAAATTAGGCATATATTTACGGAATCAACCGATGAACATTCACA
>DNPQ01000516.1 GCA_003501335.1 Bacillota bacterium | reverse complement strand
TATGCTTTTTATGAGTAAAAGTCAACTGACACTTATTTAAATGATTGCCGTCCGATATGAATGCAAGTAACAATACCATCAAAGGAGTTCATGGATGAAAAAAAACAATCGCCTTTTAAAGGCCGTCAAAAAGTATTTATTTTTTGAGTTGGGTGCTTTTTTAGCAGCCGTTGGCTTGGAAGAATTTTTGGTCCCCAATAAAATTATCGATGGAGGAATTACAGGAATCTCCATTATCGCAAGCTATCTGAGCAAGTTTCCCCTGGGCCTTTTCATCTTTCTCCTCAACATTCCTTTTTTGATTTTCGGTTACAAACAAATCGGCAAGACCTTCGTCATCTCAACTTTATTTTCCGTGACTTCACTATCGCTTTGGGTGACATTTTGGCATCCCATGCCCGCCATCACCAACGATATGTTGCTGGCGACCGTTTTCGGCGGTATTATTCTGGGTATCGGAGTCGGTATCATTATTCGGTACGGCGGCTCGCTGGACGGAACCGAAATTATCGCCATTTTCTTGAATAAACGGACAGGCTTTTCGGTGGGAGAGATTATCATGTTTTTTAATCTCTTTATCTTGGCCAGCGCGGGATTGGTTTTAGGCTGGGATAAGGCGATGTATTCCCTGATTGCTTATTTTATCGCTTATAAGATGATCGATATCACCATCGACGGTCTGGATGAAACGAAGGCGGTTTTCATCGTTTCCAAACAAGGGACGGAGATTGCCGAAGTGATTACGGCCCGTTTGGGTAGAGGCGTGACTTTTTTGGAAGCCAAGGGTGGATTTAGCGGAACTCCCAAAAACGCCATCTATTCGGTAGTGACCCGTTTGGAAATCGTCAAATTAAAGGCTATCATTAACGACATTGATCCGGAAGCTTTTGTGACGATTAGCGATGTCTCGGATGTGATGGGCGGGAAACATAAAAAGAAGGATATTCATTAAACTATAAAGCTACAGTCAATGGCTTATAAAATTCAAGCGTCAATACCAAAAAACCGCCGGGACAGCTAGTCGAGACGGCGGTTTTTTTGCAATGAATTAAGGGAAGTTAAAATCGAAGCCATTCCATTGAAGACTTTACTCCACAGTGTAACCCGCTTTTTTTAAAAGAGCAAGAATCCCTTTCTCCCCAACCAGATGCTCTGATCCTACGATGACAAAATAGTTTTCATCTTGGCCCAGATAACTCTTAATTTTTTCCGTCATCGCAATATTCCGATTGAAGTATATTTTATTAAAATAATCAGTCTGATTGATATTCCCGATTCCTTCCATGGCTATTTCTTCAAATTTTCTCATATCTTGATTTTTCCAGCTTTCAATTAAACCATCCATATCTTTTTCCATAGAAGAAAGAGAAAGAAGGGTCATTGTTAAAAATAAATTACCGTCAATACTGTCTAAAACTTTTGTTTGTTCTTCAAAAGACTCTAATTCAAAAATCTTTTTATCATTTGCTTTCCCTAAAAAATACTTTTCGGTTCCACTGTCTGCTACATAGCCCAAAGACATCATCTTTAACGTTACCAAAGAAGATGCCACCAGCCATGGCTTCAAACGGGCCATTTTATCGATGGGTATATTGTAGTTTGACAAATTGGTTTCTAAAGCTTTATAAAGATCTTTCGATAACACATCTTTCAATGTTTTATTGTCCTCAAGATAACCATAGGAACTGATATTGCGAACTTTTCCGGCATTTTCTTTGGAATTGGGGTTGAATTCCACCACTATATTGTTGGTATTTGAAAATGCCTTTTCAATCCTTTCGGGAAAAGGATAAAAGCTATTTTTCCCAATGTGGATGGAACCCATTAGATAAACAGTATTCGTTTTCCCTTTCACTGTAAAAAACATATATTTAGAATTATTTTCGACAACCGGTGCTTGTGGCGCATTCGAAATATTGACATTCGCCCATAAGGGGACCCAATTGTTTTTATCCGGTTTTATATAAAACAAAGCGTCATGCGCTATTCCGGTAAATTCGTTACGTTGGTCATTAAACATGGAATCCAAGGACCAAAAACTTAACCGCAATGCGTACCCGTTGTTTACGACAATATAATCGACGAATTGGACCGGGATATTATTGACTTTAGAATAATAGGTTACAGTTACATTCTTTTTATCTTCAGAATAAGTTTCGGAACTTACTTTTATGTTTGAGTTGTTAAGCATCAGTTCAAATAATTTAACATAAACATCCAGGGAAGCCTCGTATTTTTCCACCGTTAATTTGGTGTAGGCAGTTTGGCTTTTTTTCATCCCAAAAAAAACAGGATCATTTTTACTCTTTCTATTTTTAAGCGGCGCTTTAAAAAAATCCGGCGCTTTTTTTTCATCGGTAAAGATTTCCCACTCGTCAGGGAACCGGAGGGCAATTCCGATATTTTTGTCATAAAATTGAAAATCCTTAGGGTTTGGCCCTTTGGCAGAAACACTTAAAATCAAAAAAAGCAAAAAAGCAATCCCTAATAATGCCTTTTTCATTGATTATTCCTCTCTTTTTATCCAATGTTAGCACTCTGCTTTTTTATTTAAAATTTATTATTCGTTATACATAATAAATATCCTTCCAAAATTAGGAAAGGTGTTTATTTCATCTAAATTATCAAAATTCAAATTCGTTTGAGTGATATCCTATTGACAAACCGCCAAAGTCCAAAACACCGGTGAGATTATACCGATCTCATTAATACGGTGGAGGACGAGTATGGACCAGAACTTAAAAAGATACTCCAACACAATTTAGTTGACGAGGACATCATACTGCACGGTTTATTGAACGGCTTATGGACTATGAGCATTCGGTTTTGGAGGATTAAGGTGCCGGGAAGTTTGAAGGGTGAAATTCGAAGTTTGAAATTTAAACCTTTTTAGCCTTCAAATTTTGGATAACAATTGTTTCAGGAGTTCAGAGAAATGATGCCGAATTTTAAAAGGCGAGGATGGCTTCGATATTCTTCAGCTTGTCCTTCCGGCCACAATTCTCATCAGAACTATCACCACCTTGGATTTGTATCGTCCGAAATGACTTGATTTATGATTTCAAGATATTGTTTCGCCTTTTCTTCCATAAATTTAACCCTTCTCTTGGCCTCCTCCAACTGTTCCAAAGCAACCTCCTTGTGTTTTAACATAATCTCATTTTGAATAACTTCAAGGCATTATCCCGATATATCATCCGGCGTTGTTCGTCGCCGATCAGATCCGTTCGTTCCAAAGCCTCCGCCAACTTCAGACAGCCTAATTCCGACGTATAAGGATAATCACTCCCATAAAGTAAGTGATCGGCATCAACGATGGAGAGCAACGCAGCCAACTGTCGCGGCAGACAAACTCCGGCTACATCATAATATAATCCTTTTAAGCTGGCGAAGACATCCACCGGCTCTCCTCCACTTTGGATATTGCCTCCAAAAACAGCCGGCATCATTTGGATGGCAGCGCCGACTCGATCGGCTAATATGGATAAAAATGCACCGGCGTGAGGAATCACCAGTTTCATATCGGGGAAACGCCGTAGTGTCCCTTTTAAGATCAGATTGATTACCGTGCGGGTGGTATCGAATAAAAACTCCATCATCGGAATCGGCAAACCTTCGACGACATTCTCAGGAATGCTGCCTGGTTTATTTGGATGGATCACCACTACCGCTTGATGCCGATTTAATTCTGCCAAGATCGGATCTAAGCATGGGTTCCCCAGATAAACTCCACGGCTATTGGTCGGTAAAGCGAAACCATCGGCATGCAAGACCTCCTTTGCGTATTGAATTTCGGCGATACTATCCTCCACATTGGGCAAAGGCAGAGAAGCCAGCAAACCAAATTGTTGAGGATATCGCCCCACCAGTTCTGCTCCTGCCTCATTAGCACGGCGGGCCAGGACTCGGGTGGCATTCCGATCACCAAAATTAATATGCGGAGAGGAGAGTGATAACATGGAAGTCTGGATACCCAAATGCTGCATCACCTCCAAATGTTGCTTTGGATTCCAGTCGGGAGTGGGAAACCCATCCGGATTTTTCTCTCCGCAATGCAATAATGCTTCAAGATAGGATTCCGGCAGATAATGCACATGCAAATCGATTTTGGACATGCCCTGCCCTGGATAATTGCTGAGCAAATTTTTCATATTCATTCTCCTTCAAAAATACTGTTCATTGACAGTTTTATGTTGTTCTTGAATATAAAGCACAACCAATATATAATTTAAATCGCTAATTCATAATTCACACCCTACATGGCAAGGTTAGGAGTCGACCATCCATGGACTTGCTGCAATTAAAATACTTTCAAACCGTAGCCAAGCATGAACACATAACCCGGGCAGCCGAAGAGCTTCATATCGCCCAACCCTCTTTAAGCAAGGTCATTACCCGCCTGGAAGAAGAGTTAGGCGTCTCCCTATTTGACCGCATTGGTCGCCAGATCAAACTTAACCGGTTTGGCAAAGCGTTTCTCCAGAGAGTAGCCAAGGCTTTTCTGGAACTGGAAGATGGCAAGCGCGAGTTATGCGATATGCAAGGAAATGAAAAACCTGTCATCAACTTAGCTTTTAACAACTTCTATTCTTTCGCCAAGATTTTGACAGGATATGCGAAACTTTATCCGCAGACCAGTTTTCGTCAGACCATCGGCTCAACGGCGAAAATGCGGCAACAACTTTTAAATGGAGATATTGATTTCGGCATCGCTTCCCCTCCCATTGAAGGCGACTCCATCGAAAGCATACCCCTGTTCACAGAGGAAGTTTTTTTGCTGGTTCCCCACGGCCATAAGTTTGCCAATTGTGAGAACATTAAGCTGATGGAAGCGGCCCATGAACCGTTTATCAGCTTGAAAGAGGGATTCGGCCTTCGGGACTTAACCGAAGGATTTTGCCGTCAGGCCGGTTTTACCCCGAATATCGCTTTTGAAAGTGATATCGCCTTGAATTTGATTGATCTGGTCAACTCCAATTTGGGAATCGCGCTGCTTCCCATCGTTCAATGGAGCACTTTACCGGAGAATCTCCCCGTGGCGCTACATATCACGGAACCGCTTTGCAATCGGACCACTGCTTTATCATTTTTGCAAGGCCGTTATTTACCGCAAGCCGCCAAAGAATTTGAGGATTACCTGCTTACTTATTTTAAACAGCAAGAACAAACCGCTGCACCCTAAAATTCGCTTTAAGCGCTGAATGCCGCTTTAATTTTTTCACAAACCAAAGCCAACGCATCCCGGGCTTCCGCCAAGTTCCGCTGCATATTAAAAAAGCCGTGAATGATTCCGTCATAACGTTTCAGACACACTTCAACCCCGGCCTCCGCTAAACGCCGGGCATAGTTCTCCCCTTCATCCCGTAAGGGGTCATATTCCGAAGTAATAATACAGGCGGCCGGAAGTCCGGCAAAATTTGCCGCCAACAGCGGAGAGGCCAATGGATTTTTAGCCTCGCTTAAGTCGTTTAAGTGTTGCTGATTAAACCAGGCAATGCCTTTCGCGGTCAACCGGTACCCCCGGCCGTTTTCCACCCGGGATTTCGTTTCTCCGGCCAAATCCAAAATGGCATTAATCAGGACTTGGTAAACAAGGCGGAATTCGCCTCTATCCCTGGAAAGTTGACTAATGACCGCACTCATCGTCCCCCCGACGCTGTCGCCTCCAATGCCAATCTTAGCGGGATTTACATTTAGCTCAACCGCATTTTGAAATACCCAACGGGTAACCTGATAACATTCCTCCAACGGTTGCGGAAATTTATGCTCCGGCGCCAGACCATATTCGATGGAGAGCACTACACAATTGACGTTGTTGGTTATTTTCCGGCATATGGAATCATAAACCTCAATACTCCCAAGTACAAATCCACCCCCATGAATAAAAATAAATAGCGGATGAATCCCTTCGTCCTTCGGATAATAGATACGGATAGGCGTATCTCTGTTGGAAGTTGTAACGACACGGTCGACTACCGCGCCCACCTCGACTACTGCTCCTTTAAAATCATCCCAGCTCCGATTATAGTATTCTCTGAGCTTCTCAACTCCTAAAGAATACATATTATCAAAATCGGTTTTAAGAAAATCGGTAAATATCGGATTTAACGGCATTATTCTATCTCCTCTTTTCAAAAGCTTGATAAATTAGCTACCCTCTCATTATGCGCCGGATGATTGATAACAACAAATATCTATTTCTTCATAGACATATAGCTTTAAGGCTATCAATTTAAAAAATCATTAGGCCATTCATAGAGGGCTGACTGACTCAGGGCCGATGAGAGTGATACTGCCTATTGACCTCTCCTGTGCCTTCAAGAAGGCGAGCTCTCCCCCAATGATGTCAAACTCATTTTTACCCAATTACAGAAACCCTTTTTCTTTCAAGCTCACATGGTTCCTTTCTCCTGTTATTACATGATCCAACAGTTCGATACACTGAGTTTCCCAGCTTCCAGGAGGCGATTTAAAGCCGCCACTTAAGTCACTAACCGGACACGCCGTGTAAAAAAGTTTTTTTATCGTTGCTCAGGATGGAATAAACGATGGGGTCATAGTATGGGAGCCAGGCTGTTTACCATGTGCCATGCGGGTTCTTTAAATTTCAAGGCTTATTTGAGGTCCTTTTTGAGTCTAAGCCGGTTTAAAACACTTCCACCGACTTTCTAATTTTAAATAATCCCATTTTAAATTCCATAAACTTAAAATTACAAAAGCAAAACCACTAAATACATAATATTTTTACGTCTTTTAAATTTGTATTTACATGTTCACAATTAAATTGTAGAATCTACCTAAATTAATAAAGTATTATCGAAGGTGATCATGATGGATACAATCGATTTGAAAATCATCGATGCCCTAAAGGAAAATAGCAGGTCAACCGCATCGGAAATCAGCAAAAAAGTAAGCCTTTCTATTCCCGCAGTAGCCGAAAGAATCAGAAAAATGGAGGAAGCGGCAATCATTGAAAAGTACACGATCAAATTGAACAGGGAGAAAATGAACTATAAGGTTCTAGCCTTCATTTTTATCAATATTGATCGCACTGAAAATGTTGAAAATTTCCGAGAAGCCATTGTTCAATACCCTTGTGTATTAGAATGCCACCACGTTGCCGGCGAATATGATTACTTACTAAAAGTGCTGGTCGAAGAGACCCAATCCTTAGAGCATTTTTTATCAAACACCCTAAAAAAAATAAAAGGGGTGCGCAAATCCAATACAATCATTTCCCTTTCCACTTTGAAAGAAGATATCAATCGCTAAAGGCGGTCACCCCGATGATTTTCCAAGGTTTTAAGTTTGGGATGTTATTGCAATTTGCAGTAGGTCCTGTTTGTATTTTTATATTTCAAACGGCGTCATCAAGAGGATTTTACCCGGCAGCGGCAGGGATATTCGGCGTTGCCCTTGGGGATGGAATTTACATTCTTGCCGCCATTGTTGGCATCGCTTCGTTCATTGAAAGAAAAAACGCTAAAATCTTCTTCAAAATATTCGGCGCTGTTGTCTTATTCATTTTCGGAACCAGTACCATTTTAAGCGGGCTTGATATTAACTTTTTACCGGGTTTGGGCCTACCGAATATTTCCCATTCGAATCATGAATTTTTCCCGGCAATGGTTCTTACCGCCTCCAATCCGCTTACCATCATTTTTTGGGCCGGTGTATTTTCGACAAAAATCACTGCAGGAAACATGAAACCAAGAGATATTTATGCTTTCGGCTTTGGAGCATTATTATCGACTGTGTTCTTTTTAACGCTGATCGCTCTGGCCGGAAGTTTAACAAAAACATTCTTCCCGGCTTCGGTCATTCAAATATTCAATGGGATGGTTGGGTTGGTATTAATCTATTTCAGTATCAAAATGATTACGAAAAAGGGGTAAGGGGGAGGATTCATTTGCTACTGTTGAGTGCGGATTTGTTTGAGGGTATAGATGTTGATCGATGTGAAGGACATTACAGGATGCCTCCAAAAAATCAAGAACTTGTTTGCCATTTATGAAAGCTATAACTAATTCTTTTTGTTGGCAATCATTTTATGGGTATTAATGAATGCCGATTCTTTTTGCCCACGGCTTTCACCGGCTGAGTCACTTTCTGGACGGCCAGAAATGTCACCTCAGCTCGGGGACGAGCTGCAAGAGCCGCCACGGAACCCATGGTTCCCGGACACTCCTTCATCGCTCCGGCCATCCGGTTGACGGAGGTGGAGTTTTTGATTTGAGTGTCGCTGACGTC
>DNPQ01000073.1:3386-6267 GCA_003501335.1 Bacillota bacterium | reverse complement strand
TTTGCAACTTTAGTTTTTGCCCAATTGTTCTTTGTATTTCAGTGCCGCTCTGAATCAAAAAGCTTGCTTCAATTAAATCCCTTTCAAAACAAATATTTAATGGGTGCAGTATTGATCTCCAGCGTTATGCAGATAGCGGTAATCATGATGCCTTGGCTGCAGCAAATTTTTTATACAACTTCTTTAAATTATATTGATTGGTTCATGATAATAACAATGACACTATTTTCAACAATTATGGGTGATTTGGTGTTTCAGTTCCGGAGTGTGATTAAGAAACATTTAAGTATCTTTCATTGGGAAACGCATAGGTCAACACTTTAGTGGAAAAATAACCACAGACTGGAAACTTTGGGGTGAATCTGTGGTTGAACTTTTTTTATTTTTAGCTGTTATTTGCATGTTCTTTTTCTTGCCGGTACAATTCAGGATATCCTATCAGAAAATTGCTTGGGATGATACTCTGGTTTTAGAGATGTCTTTTTTACATGGTTTATTGAAGAGACGCCGCTTAGTCAGTTTACTTCAACTAACCCCCAAAGGAATTAAAAAACAGCAGAAAAATTCCGGCCGCTGGTTTTTTTTCCGAAGAATTCTCCGTCAGAAAATGACGACTCCTTATCAAGGCAATTCAAGCAACTGGCGGGGGTTTTTTCAGCGTTATCAACAATACGGCTTGGGAATGACCATGCTAACCTATTTTTTGCCGGCAAAATATCATCGTTGGCTATTTGTAGTGGAGGATTTGGAGCATCGGGGACATTTTACAAAATTTACCTGGATTACACGAATTGGGACAGGTAATCCGGTCAGTACGGCCACTATTTATGGCGTCTTGTGGGGAGTAAAATCCAGTTTATTAAGTTATCTTTATCGTAAGGAAAAATTGGTCGGAACACCGGATATTCAAGTAATCCCGGATTTTCAAACCACTAGGTTGGACTTGAACTTTGACTGTATATTCAAAGTTAAACTGGGCTATATTATAATTGCTGCTTTTGTAGCGCATTTCCGCCATCGTATGATGAAAGGAGGTATCGGATTTGGAAGATCACCCAATTGAAGGTTTAATGAAAACCGCAATGCAGAATATTAAAGAAATGGTAGATGTGAACACCATCCTTGGAGATCCAGTAGAAACATTAGATGGTAGTGTAATAGTACCAATCTCGCGAGTTACATTTGGTTTCGCAGCCGGCGGAAGTGAATTTGAAGCCAATATGGCAAAAGCCAAAGAGAAAGATCGCAGTACTGAACCAATGGAAAATGGCAAGAAATTTCCATTTGGTGGAGGAAGCGGTGCTGGTATTACTATTAATCCGGTAGCTTTTTTAGTAGTAGGCAAAGAACAAACAAAATTGTTGCCGATTGAAAGCAACGTATTGGTCGATCGTATCTTAGATTCAGCACCGCAGTTATTAGATAAATTGCACGAGTTTATCAATCCTAAGAATCAAGAAAAAGAAATCCAATAAAATTCAAAAAAAGTTTTCATATTTTGAATGTCTTTAAAAAATTTTTTAAGTCAAGCAAAACCGCGTAAATGCGGTTTTTTTATTGTCATTAGAGTCTTTAAACAGGTTTTTTATAAAAAAATTGGCAACTTCATAGAACCAATCTACGTTAAAATAAAAATATATACATGCCAATTCCATGAATTCCCAGCTAAAAGTGAAATATATACGCAGGATTTCATGACTGTTTTTCGAAATGAATAAAAAAACTGGTTGGAGGCTCTTATGAAAAAGCGGTTTGGCTATATTTTATTACTGATGATTCCTATTATTTTTACAACTGGAGCAACTTTCGCCGCTAAGGGAGTAGGAGTTACCGCTTCAGCTGCAGTTTTAATGGATTATACAACAGGTGAAATTTTATTTCAAAAAAATGCCAATGTAAGATTGTTTCCGGCCAGTACCACAAAAATTTTAACAGCTATTATCGCAATTGAACGGGGTAAGTTAAATCAAGAAATGGTTACCAGTCAAAAGGCTAGTAAAACTGATGGATCTTCCATCTGGCTCTCGGCCGGTGAAACTCATACCCTGGAAGATTTACTATATGGAATCCTTTTAAATTCGGGAAACGATGCCTCCGTTACAGTGGCTGAAAACTTAGCCGGGTCGGAAAGCAATTTCGCTGGTTGGATGAATGAAAAAGCCAAAGAATTAGGAGCCAATGACAGTCATTTTGTAAATTGTAATGGTCTTCCTGAAAGAAACCATTATACGACAGCTCATGATTTGGCTGTGATCACTTGTTATGCTTTACATAATTCACTCTTTGAGGAAATTGTAAAGACGAAAAAGAAAATCATCAGTTGGCCCGGACACAAGAATGATCGGATTATGTATAATCATAATAAACTTTTATGGCGCTATGAATATGCCGATGGCGTTAAAACGGGATTTACCAATCAAGCTGGGCATTGCCTAGTTTCATCAGCAACTAAAGGTAATCATCGCTTGATTGTTGTGGTCCTACATAGTAAAAATGAATATATCGATTCCACCGCTTTATTTAATTATGGTTTCAGTCATTTTCAACTTTATACGGTATCTTCTCCCACCAAGGAATTGGGAACAGTCAATGTTGCACAAGGAGTTAAGCAGCAAGTTTCAGTCTCTACCATTCATCCCGTTAATCTGGTCATCCCGAAAGGGGCCGAATCAAAGCTGAAAATCGACTTAAATTTACCATCATCAGTTCAGGCTCCTGTTCACAAAGCCCAATCGGTGGGTGAGCTTAAAGTACAGCTTAATGGAGAATTATTGGAAAAATGTCCGGTGGTTACAATTGCTCCGGTTCAACGTAAAGGCCTTTGGCAAAGAATTTGGGAATGGTTTACCGGACTCCTCAAATAGGCGGTTGTTTATTAAAA
>DNPQ01000073.1:0-3025 GCA_003501335.1 Bacillota bacterium | reverse complement strand
GTGGCGGAATGGCAGACGCGCTAGACTTAGGATCTAGTGGGCAACCGTGCGGGTTCAAGTCCCGCCTCTCGCACCAAATAAATGTTCACAGAAACTATTGACATTTCAAGATAACAAAGGTAATATTTTAGTATCCTCGGATAGCCGGGGCTTATTTTTTATGCTGAAATTTTAGCGAGATTTACCGAAATATACAAGGGATTTCATATTTGAATCCATATTAATAAAAATACGAATTTCGGTTACTTCTTAGCCTCATGAGTGATAATAGTTTAGCAGGAGTTCCAAATTAAAGTGTCGAATGCTGAATGCAGATATGGGGCAAGAAATTTCAGCGTCAAACATATATTATAGTATAGATTCGGAGGAGCATAAATGCAGTTTAACTTGGAAAAGCTAGAACAGAATTTTGTAATGGTAGAGGTAACCGTTGAACCTAAAGAGATTGAAGACGCATTAGCAGAAAGCTATAAAATTGTCGTTAACAAGGTCAACTTACCCGGCTTTCGAAAAGGACATATTCCCCGTCAAATTTTAGAGGCTCAATGTGGAAAGACAGTCCTTTACGAAGATGCTTTAGATATAATTGTTTCTAAAGGATACTATAAAGCTGTTGAACAATTTGGGTTAGAACCGATTGACCAACCCAAATTGGATATAAATGAACCTTTTGAAGAAGGTAAAACTTTTATTTTTAAGGCTAAAATTGAAGTATTACCCGAGGTCAAATTGGGGCAGTATAAAGGGCTGGAAGTCGAAAAGGTAAAAGCCACCGTGACAGAAAGCGAGATTGAAGAAAGACTGAAGTCTCTACAAGAACGCCATGCGGAACTTGTAGTCAGCGATAAAAAGCAAATTGAAAAAGGTGATTTTTCAGTTATTGATTTTGAGGGATACGTTGATGGTAAGGCATTTGCAGGAGGAGCCGCTCAAGGTTATTCACTCGAAATTGGTTCCGGCAGTTTTATCCCGGGATTTGAGGAACAACTGATTGGGATGTCCCTTGAAACTTCGAAGGATATTATAGTTACTTTTCCAGAGGATTATCCGAACAAAGAATTAACCGGCAAAGAAGCTACATTTAAAGTGACTCTTCATGAGATTAAGGTAAAGGAAATTCCCATCATTGATGATGAGTTTGCCAAAAGCGTAGGTAATTTTGAGACGGTAGACCAGCTGAAAAATGATTTGCGGGAAAAAATCTTGGCGATGAATGAGCGGGAAACTGAAACCAATTATAGTGACGCAGTGATTAATGCAGCTGTTGAAAAGGCCACGGTAGAATTACCGGAGACAATGATCAAACAGGAAATGGAAGATTTATTGCACCGCTTTGAACATAATTTGGCTTATCAGGGTTTAACTCTTGAAAAATATCTTGATTACACTCAAAAAACGAGTGAGCAGGTAAAAGAAGATTTTCGTCCAGAAGCCATCAAGCGGGTAAAAACCGACCTTATTTTGAATAGCGTCGCTAAAGAGGAAAAGATTGAAGTTACTGATGCGGAAGTTGACCAAAAAATGCAAGAATTAGCGGCCATGTATGAACAAAAAAATCCCGAAAAATTAAAAAAAGATTTGGAGAAAAATGGACGTTTGGCTGGAGTCAAGCAAGCCATTTTACTGGAAAAAACAGCCGATTTTATTAAAGAGCAGACTACTGTTAAATTGGTAGAAAAAGTTGAAAAATAAGTTTCATATTCCATGCTATAATGTTAGGAGGGATTATTATGATAAATATGAATTTAGTACCGATGGTTGTTGAACAAACCAATCGCGGTGAACGCGCATATGATATTTACTCCCGTTTATTAAAAGATCGGATCGTTTTTTTAGGCGGACCCATCGATGATAGTGTGGCGAATTTAATTATTGCCGAGCTGTTATTTTTGGCCGGTGAGGATCCGGATAAAGAAATTTATCTTTATATTGATAGCCCTGGTGGGGCGGTATATTCGGGATTGGCCATTTATGATACCATTCAATATATACGGCCGCAAGTTTCAACGATTTGTGTCGGTATGGCGGCAAGTATGGCTGCTATTCTGTTGGCAGCCGGAAGTAAAGGAAAACGTTTTGGATTACCGAATTCCCGGGTTTTAATTCACCAGCCCCATATTCAGGGCGGCGTAGGCGGTCAAGCTACGGATATTGAGATCCAAGCCAAGGAGATTCTCAGAATGCGGGAGGTCGGCAGCCATATTTTGGCAAAGCATAGCGGCCAACCTTATGAAAAAGTTGAAAAAGACGTGGATCGCGATTATTGGATGTCTGCTGAGGAAGCTAAAGAATACGGTTTAATTGACGATATATTTATCAGTCAAAAGAAATAAAAAAGTTTATGAGTTTTGGTTTTGGAAATAAAATTTCCACAAAATAAGCTGAAAGCGAGGTGGAAAGATGCTTAAATTCGGAGATGAAAAAGGCCAGCTAAAATGCTCTTTCTGCGGAAAAGCACAGGAACAGGTCAAGAAATTGATTGCCGGTCCCGGAGTTTATATTTGCGATGAATGTATTGAACTCTGCAATGAGATTATTGATGAAGAACTTAGTGAAGAAGTCAATTTGGACATTGGAAATAATCCAAAGCCCAAAGAGATTAAGGAGATTTTGGATCAATATGTAATTGGCCAGGAAGATGCCAAAAAGACTTTGGCGGTGGCTGTTTATAATCATTACAAACGAATCAACTCTGAAGAACGTTTTGAGGATGTGGAGCTTCAAAAAAGTAATATTTTATTATTAGGGCCGACTGGCTGCGGTAAAACATTACTGGCCCAGACCTTGGCTAAAATTTTAAATGTACCTTTTGCGATTGCTGATGCCACCTCATTAACTGAGGCTGGTTATGTTGGTGAAGATGTTGAAAATATCCTTTTGAAACTTATTCAAGCAGCTGATTATGATGTTGAAAAAGCAGAAAAGGGTATTATTTACATTGATGAAATCGATAAGATTGCTCGTAAGTCTGAAAATCCCTCCATTACTCGGGATGTTTCTGGGGAAGGAGTTCAGCAGGCCTTAC
>DNPQ01000262.1:1781-2907 GCA_003501335.1 Bacillota bacterium | reverse complement strand
TGGCAAACAACCATTTGGCAAGTCCAACCTTTTTTTGGTTGCCGCCGCTCAAATTGCCCACAATTTCCAAGGGGTTCTCGGTAATTTCCAACCATTTAGCAAAATCACCCATCACATCCATTTCCTGTTTTCGAGAAAGAATCCCTTGATGGGACACCCTTTCTAAATTGGTAAGCGTAATGTTTTGGGCGATGGACATCGACTGAATCAAGGCCTCCTGGTTACCCACTCCGGCCACGTAACATAAGCCACTATTGATAGCACTCCGCGGCGAAGTTATTTTTACCGGCCGTTCCTCAACCCAGATCGAACCTGTATAGGGAGTATTGATGCCGAAAAGAGTTTTGGCCAGTGTCCTTTTCCCCGCTCCGCTCAGTCCGGTTATTCCCAGTATTTCGCCTTTTTTTAGCGAAAAATTAATATTAAAAATCCGTTTTGCAAAAGCCAGATTCTCTACACGCAAGATTTCAGCACCGGCTTTTTTTACAAATTTCGGATAACTGTCTTCCACCTCTTTACCGGCCATCATTTTCACAATATGACTTAGATTCATCTTTTCAATGGAGTCCGTTTTGATGACTGAGCCGTCCCTCAAGACCGTAATACTATCCGCAATTTCTATGACTTCCTCTAAGTGGTGGGAAATAAAAATGATGATTACGCCTAATTTCTTGACCTCGCGGATTGCCCTAAACAGCAATACGATTTCACTCTCGGTTAATGCCGCAGTGGGCTCATCCATTATGATAACCTTGGCCTGATGGGCCAAAGCTTTGATAATTTCCACAAATTTCTGGTGTCCCAAGCTTAAGTTGCTGAGAGGGGTTTTTGGATCAATTGCCAGTCCAAAATATTTGAGATAGCCCCGAGTTTCCCGGTACATTCTATCCCAATCGATATATGCAACCCAGCCTCGCTTCTTCATAAGCTCCCGCCGGATGAAAATATTTTCACAGATATTTAAATCGGGGAAAAGATTGATTTCCTGGAATATCATAGCTATCCCAAGTTCTTGGGCATTTTTAGGACTAAAGTTGAGAATTTGGGCATCATTCAAAAAAATTTTCCCAAAGTCGGGGGCATAAATTCCAGCCAGGATCTTCATCAAGGTGGACTTGCCGGCGCC
>DNPQ01000262.1:0-1527 GCA_003501335.1 Bacillota bacterium | reverse complement strand
TTGCCGGCGCCGTTCTCTCCGACCAATCCGTGGACTTTTCCGGCGGGAATAGCGATGCTTACGTTATTTAAGACTTTGTTACCGTTAAATTCTTTACTGATATTTTTCATTTCCAGAAAGTAACGCAATCTATTGCCCCCTTGAATTCTAAAGTTGATAATCAAAGGTCCACATCAATAAACGATCCCATAATTCCACGAGAGACTATTTTTTAACCTAAAATTAACAGGCAAAACCGAATAACTTAGCTAATATATCAGCTGAAATAAGTAATGGGGCCTATTCAAGTAATAGAAACTATATAATACAGTCGAAGATGTCTATTCAGACCTAACCCTTGCCCTTCCCTTTGGAAGCAAGTCAAACAGTGGATTCAATTGGAAGGGTAACCCAAATCTCCGATCCCCAAAAGATTTTAGTCTTTGAAGGCAGCACGCAATTGTGCGTGGGGTTACTCTCCACGATTCAGGAAAAGCGAAAGAGAGGTCTTACTCTATTAACAGGCATTCAAAATATTTATTTCAACATATATAGCTAAGTTAGTAGACAGTAAACTAAGGTCTTACCTTAAATTTTTGACTGCTGGCTGTGCTGTTTATTCAAATTCATAAGTGGTATACAGCTTCACGGCGTGTTCAAAGAAAAATCTTTTGTATTCGGCAGAAACCTGGCGGTTAGTAATCACTTTTTTGGCCATGGTCAAATCGCCCAAACCGGCAAAAGCCGTTTTTCCAAATTTCGATTGATCGGCGACAATGATGGTTTCTTTGGATATCTCAATAACAGTCTTGACAATTACAGACTCATCATAACTGTCCAAGGTATATCCCGATTCAATGTTAACCCCTTTTACCGCGATAAAGGCCTTGTTAATAAAGATCCCTTTTAAAATCTCTTGGGCAAAATGTCCAACTAATATACCGGTGGACTGCAGCAGATCCCCTCCGGTGACAATGGTCTTGATTCCCGCAAAATCCTTCAAGGCCATTCCAATATTCAGATCATTGGTCACTACGGTTGCCTTTTTATTGTACATGTTTTTGGCTATTTCCAGGCAGGTGGCCCCTGGAGTCAAAAAGACGGCTTCGCCGGGTTCGATCATATCCGCAGCTATCCGTCCGATCATTTTGTTATCTTCCTTGGTTCCATTATCGGAATTTTCACGAATAACAGCCGGGTCGGGAAGTAAGTCTCCCTCCTCATTCAATACCGCGCCACCATAGGTCTTAATGACCAGGCCGTCTTTGGAGAACTTTTCCAAATCACGGCGAATGGTAACTTCCGAAACAGAAAACATCCTGCTCAGCTGCAATACATCCACCCGTTTTTCCTTCATCAGCATATCTTTTATTTTTTGCTGCCGTTCAATCGCGAACATTGCCATACCCCTTTAGTTTCAGCTTACGCAACACAATTCCCACGTGACCGATGGAAAGAACCTGCAATTCAAATTCCATCCTATAACAAAATTTCATATGTCAAGTAACAACTAATCAAAAAGTAAACCCATTTCAGGGCAATTGCATC
>DNPQ01000474.1 GCA_003501335.1 Bacillota bacterium | reverse complement strand
TGACGTTTATATCCTCTGCCACTCATTATCTTGAGGCGCCTGATTTGAGTGATGTGGATTTGATTGAGAACAAATTGCGCTGGGATATTCCAGTTGGTCAAAAAGACTCAATTTTTATATCTCTGGCAGGAGGTTATTCGTCCTCCGATGATTTGCCGTTACCGCAGCAGTTTAAATTAGGGGGCTTTTTCCGCCTCGGAGCTTATTATCCCGATGAGTTAAGCGGCAGCAATTATGTGTTTGATAACATTGGCTATTTAAAATGCATCGGGAAATTAATCAGTGGGAAAAATGTATATCTGGGTGTTTGGCTGGAAAACGGTGGGATCTATGAGAAAGGGTCGGATTTAGATATCAAAAGTGATTTATCAATAGGATTCATTAGTTCAACCATATTGGGTCCTGAATTTATAGGCGCTAGTTACGGAGAAAACTCAAGAGCAGTTTATTATGCGGGTTTGGGATATTATTTTTAAGACAGCTCCTGTTTTCACTGTTAAGTGAGTATCTTCTTATGACGGATGCGAAACAAGGGAGAGGCTATTCGATAAATTCGAAAAGCCTCTCTTTCGATTATTTTTCAATAGACATCCGAAAGAAGAAATAAAAAGAAATTCAAATGCCAATAACATATCCAGGCTCTGATCGAAATATAAAACAAATATCCGGCGGAATCAAAATAAGATTAAAAAAGGCTAATGCCGACACCGGTAGGCAATCAATATATAACATATAGAAAGGAGAAAATGATGCGTAAATTTGGTTACTTTCTATTCATGCTCATTTTTCTTTTAATCGGATCGTCCATTTATACATACGGTTATCAAGAAAGCGAGAATCGGGATTTGATCGCATATAAACCGGAATTTGAATGGGAATACCTGGTTCCTACCAGCGTGTCCCGGCGAGATATCGATACCATCTCATTGAATATACTTGAAGAAAGCCGTTCTAATGCGCATGTTGCTATATATAAAGGGGTTACCCTTACCCGGGCTTGGGGAGATATGAACCGTCTGGGGGTTACCAGCGATTGCGGAGCCTTTGGTATCGGGCCGACCTATCTTATGAGGATTAGAGTGAAGAAATGGGATACGGCTGCACTTTTTTGGGATATGAGTGGAGCTTTGATCTTTTATAATAAAGATTTCCCGAACAACGGCGACTTTTATAATTTTATGTGGCGTATCGGGCCTATATTGAGCTGTCAAATCGGTGAACATACTTTATTAAACATTGGGTATAAATTGATGCACGTTTCAAATGGGCAATTGTACTGGCCTGAGTTGACGGGAACTCCCCATAACCCTGCTTATAATGCCAAGGGATTGTCGCTTGCGATTGTGCATTGCTTTTAATACGGGCTAAATTAAGGTAACTTTTAAAGTTATGATACAAGGCATTTTATTTTATGGATTGAAAATGGATTTTTTCATCATTTTTTTAATAATCACCATCTCTTCACATATTATCCATAATATCTCCACAAAAAGGGGGTATATTAAAATTACTTTTTCAATAATCCTCCTTTATGTTTTTTTTAACGCCCTCTTTGAAGGGCTATTTTTTTGATCATATTTTTTTCGAACGATTAAACTTGGTCTTACGACTGGAGCAGAAATGTAAATGAGTGGTGTTTTGGGTGGCATAATGATGACAATGGCGGTAGGAACCCAGAACGGGTGTTGCGTGGGTGCGGGCTATATAAATCCGGACAATCCAATAAAGACGGTCAAAATTTTTTGAGGAGGGTGAAGGACTTATTATCTTGATCAAGCCGAAAAAAATATCGACTAATGCATAATGCAGATAGAAAATTATTCACAAGGTATATTATTAGTTACTATACTACTTTAATGTACCTAATTGCTAATAATAATAGTACACTTTATAATTACGCTATAATAATATTAAACTCTTATGAGTTAGAAAGTGTACTAAGAAAATGGATTTAATTAGTGTAAATCGCGAAAAATGTATTCAATGTGGAATTTGCGTAAAGATTTGTCCGCCAATGATTCTGAGTATGGAGGAAAATGGGCCTCAGGTTGTAAATCCTAAAGCATGTATTGCATGTGGACATTGTGTTGCTGTTTGCCCGAATATGGCAATTGATAACATTCGGACACCTCGTGCTAATCAAGTCACTTTAAAAAATTTTCCGGTCATTGATGCAACAACCGCTCAACAGTTTCTTAGGTCCCGTCGTTCAATTCGTTGCTATAAAAACACGAAAGTACCGCGGGAACAATTATTGAAATTGGTTGATATTGCGCGCTTTGCTCCTACTGCTAGCAATAAGCAAGGGATTTCATACATTATTGTTGAAGATCCCAAAATTCTTAAAAAGGTAACTGAAGTAACGATTCAATGGATGGAAGCCAATCAATCACAATGGTGGAGTTTTCCGATACATATTCGTGCCTATAGGGAACATGGAATTGATGGAATCCTGCATTCTGCACCAAATCTTATCATTGCTACTGCTTTAAAAGATTTCAAAAATAGTCGTGAAAATACAATGCTGTCGTTTTCCTATTTAGAACTGTTTGCAAACACATTAGGATTAGGCTCTGCTTGGGCAGGACTCATTGAGATGTGCGCGTCTTCAAAATATTATCCGTTACTAGAATTATTCAATATTCCAGATGATAAGAAGCTAACTGGAGCCGTTATGGTCGGCTATCCTCAGTATAGTTTTCAGAGGTTGGTAGATCGCAATCCGTTAGATGTTACCTGGATGTAGTTAGATACCTAAGTCCCTAAAACGCAGCAATGTACTTGGCAAATATCGATCAACTGGCCTTATATTTAATTTATAAAGGGTTGATAAAATATTTTTAGGATTAGCAGGAACAAACTTTGTTAAGGGTGAATTAGTAAAATTAAGATATAGAGAACCCAGTAATTTACACTGGGAGGGAGCAATGTTGCGACCATTGGAAAACCAAGGTCGCTTTAATTTTATTTGGATTTTGTACTTTTTTGTAATGTGATTGACACTTTCTTGACATGTAAAAATAGTATATTGTAATTATACTTTTTTCATTACTCTCTCCCTTTTTAGTGCCCTCTTCGGAGGGCTATTTATTTGATCATTTTTCCTTTGACCGATTTTTAATTAAGTTCCGATAATTTTTTGTATCATTAAACCTATATAATACCGAAGAAAAAATCCGACAGATTTCCCTGCCGGATTTATTTTTTTCCTGGATCCGTATTTTCCAGCAGTTTTTGCTGATAGCGGTTTAACAGCCTGTCCAGTTTGATATTGGTGGCCAGCACTTTGGAATCGGTACAGCCGCAGGTGTCATAAGCTTCTTGCAGTTTTAGCCGGGCCTTGGCGATTTTTTGTTCCAGGGATATTCGGGAGTTTGATTTAGTTTGCGACATGGGACCTTCTTAAAAGTAAAAATTAAAAAGGAAAAACACATTAAGATTAATGCACTAGTTCATTGCCTCGTAGGATGAGCTTTTTGACCTCTCTCTGCGCCTTCAAATTTGAAGGCGAGCTCTCCCCGGTGCGGGGAGAGTAACCATCATGGGTTAGAGCCTAAATGATTTTTAAATAAGCGGCGGATGAAGTTTTCCTTCCGCTTAACAGACTTTTTTACTCTTTGCCCTTTTTTCTTTAAATTTGATTTATGTTATAATAGTAATAATTGATAATTTAGAGAACGGAATCTGACCCAAAACGAGTTAAGCGAGAAACTCGGTTTTTCGAAACGTTATATTGCCAAAATTGAATCCGGCGTAAAGCCTTCCGTGGAAGCTTTTAAAAAGTTGGCTTACTTTTTTGATGTGCCGATTGAATATTTGGTATCGGATAATGAAAAGGCCCCCTTGACATTGCTGGTTCAAAATGAAGAATTATTGAATGCCTTTATGGAAGTTGAGCGGATGAATGCCGAGGATCAAAAAATTGTTTTGGAGCTTATCAAGGCGTTTATTGCAAAAAGGAATTTTGATAAGGGAATGTAGCCAGAAAAAAGTTTATGAATCAGGGTCTAAACGCGACCTTTGCCCTTAAAGGGAATTGGCTGAAATTGTGAGCCAATCGTGGTATTTCAAACTCCAAAGCTCAACAAATAAACCCGAGAGTTAAGCAGATACCCTTTAAGGAATAGGGTGATTTTAGGCGCTATTTGTTAATATATTTTCTTGCTTTGCTCTATGCACATGCATTCATGCTTTTCAGCATTATGCCCGTTCCAATTTTTCTTGTATTTTCGTGCTTAAAAAGGATTTAGGGTTGATCAACTTTATAACTTCTTTCCCATCCTTTTTTATTTTTTTCCCCACATG
>DNPQ01000272.1:6328-7731 GCA_003501335.1 Bacillota bacterium | reverse complement strand
TTGCTGTATTGGCACAGGTTGGAGCCATTACCGGTCGAACCCATACCATCCAAATAGAGTCCGCTGGCGCGGTTTTTAAACCGGACATAACTTCCCAGGGTTTCTTGTGTCCATTGCTGATTGGTGCTCCCGCTGGAACCCCATTGGCCGCAAATCGACCCGTTGGAAGTCCGGCCCATACCGTCCAGATACAATCCGGTGGCCCGATTTTGGAGCATCACATAATTTCCCGAGTTGGTGATTGTCCATTGTTGGTTGGTGCTATTACTGTTACCCCATTGGCAAGCATTGGAACCATTACCGGTTGAGCCCATACCGTCTATGTATAAACCGGTAGCTGCATTACGGAACCTACTATATGATCCGCCCGGAGTGGGGGTTGGCGTCGGGGAGGCCAACAAAGGTAGACCGCTTTTGGTGCAAGCAGCCAATTGCATTGTACCATCGGCATTATAAAACAACTGATCCAAGCATGCATTCCTTTTGTAAGTTGTATCGATATGTTGCTGGTTGGCTACATATCGGTTATGATAAGCAATATACCAGTTACCCCTATATTGAAAGATACTGTGATGATTGTTATTGCCATTATTATCCGGAGGGTTAGGCAGAACTGTACCTTTGGCCACGTACCCGGACATCGGACTATTGCTCATCATGTATTCAATGGTTGCGGCACCTTGAGAGAAATCGGATGAATAAGAATAATAATATTTACCGTTATATTTATGAATCCATGAATCTTCAAAAAATCTTGGGGCATTAATGGTTACCGCTGTTCCAACCGTACTAATCATGTCGCTTCCGATTTCGATTGCTCTGGCATTGCCCGGGCCGCCTCCACCGAAAAACATGTAGACTCGTCCGTCATCATCCACCAGAACGCCGGGATCAAAACAGTAGGTTACATTACAATTCGGCATCGAGGGTGTAATCAACGCGCTACCCTTGGCATCCTTAAATGGACCGATAGGACTGGTGCTTTTGGCCACTCCAATTCCGCCGCCGCCATTACCAAAGTACATCCAAAAATAACCATTGCGATATACCACTGCCGGCGCCCAACAGTTAGAAGCCCAGGAGGCATCATTCGGCACCTGAAACACTGACCCGTAATAAGTCCAGTGTTTTAGGTCGGTGGTTGACATACAGACAATATGATGCATTGAATACGAACCATTATTGTCATCATCATCCGACCAGTAAGAGTAGAGTGTGCCGTTATACTCAAGGCATGACGGATCCGCTTGGTAGTTTAGAGTAGTTAACAGCGGATAATCCCCAAATACTGTGGCGATAAATAATGTCAAAACCGCTATGGAAAAAATCACTAAAATCATTCGCAAACTCTTTTTCATTACTAAAACCTCCCGAATTTTAATTTTTTAGTCTTTAAAGGAATT
>DNPQ01000272.1:0-5973 GCA_003501335.1 Bacillota bacterium | reverse complement strand
ATTTCGCAGTAATGGCTGACAACAAATAAGATATTTCGCCTGTCGTTCTACCCATTTTTATGGCTAGTCCGGCAATGCTAAATGGTGACTATGCCTGCCAGAAAAATCATAGGAAACGGTTAGTAAAATACGAAGTATACTTAACCATCCGACATTAATCATTTAAGCCGCCGTATCCCCGTATTGGGATACGGCGACATAAAGAAGTTCTATTGTATCTGCTGTATCTGCCATTGCTGGTTAGTACTAGCGCTATTACTCCATTGACACAGATTGGAACCATTGCCGGTCGAACCCATACCGTCTAAATACAATCCGGTTTGGCGATTTTTAAACCTTACATAACTTCCCGACGTTTCTTCCGCCCATTGCTGGGCATTGCTCCCGCTATAGCTCAATTGACCGCAAACCGAACCATTGGCGGTATTGCCCATACCGTCCAGATACAATCCGGTGGCCCGGTTTTGAATCATTCCATAACTTCCCGAGTTGATGATTGTCCATTGCTGGTTATTACTGTTGCTGTTGCCCCACTGGCACGCATTGGAACCATTGGCGGTTGATCCCATACCGTCAATATACAAACCGGTTGCTGCATTACGGAATCTGGCATATGTACCACCCGAACTTGAGGTGCCAGAATTAAACTTCCACCAATTAAAATTCAACAGATAACCACTTCCACCGATAAATTTGAAATATACGTCATGTATCCCCGTTGCGCCGCTGATAGTACAGGATTTAGTAACCCAAGTTTGCCAGCCGCCGCTACCCTGAACAACGCAAGTTCCTACCAATGTCCCTGTTAAGCTATCAAGGTGGATTTCAATGTTCCCTCCAGAAGTTGCCGAGGCTACCCTCGCATCCAAAGATGTTGCGCCGGAACCAAAATTAACGCCCTTTACCTTGAGATAGTCCCCGTTTTCGATATTGGATACATCCCTTCCGCCTTCACTGCATACCTCTGTTTTCAACCCTGATGACCAGCAAATTGTTTCCGCTTCAGTTTGAACATAGGGATTTAAGGAGCCGATTTGAGGCGGACCCGATGGGGTCATATTGATCGTCGGAATGGAACCATCGGCATTATATGTAAACTTCTCCAAACATACTGAACGGGTGAAACTTCCCCCTCCCGGCAAATTATTGTTGTGATAAAACAAGTAGGAATTGCCGTTATAATCACATATTCCCGCTTGGTTTGTATAGCAACTGCCATGTGCCATAATGATGCCTCTATACGTCCAGGGCCCGGTCGGACTGGTGCTTGTGGAATACGCAAGATCTTCAGACGGATTGGGGATAGTCGCAAATACCAGGTAATATAAACCATTGCGTTTATAAAAAAACGGACCTTCCACGTAGTTGGAGGGTTTTGAAGATACCTGGACAACGCTCCCCGAATAAGTAATCATATCTTGATTTAATTTCACGTAATACAGATTGGAGTGTCCCCAATATAGATAAGCTTGTCCATCGTCGTCGATAAATACGGTAGGGTCGATATCATCTGACCCGTTATGGGCTATCAGAGGTTTCCCGAGAGCATCGGTAAACGGTCCGGCAGGGCTGGTCGCCACTGCGACGCCGATTGCCATCCCGCCGGTTTTTTGGGTCATTGGCACATAGTAATAAAACTTACCATTCCTGTAGACACACTGACCGGCCCAACAATCGCCCTTCGCCCAACTGAATGCGGTATAAGACAATGGGGATCCAAGATCGGTCCAGTTTACCATGTCTGTCGAGGAAAAACATCTCCAGTCATTCATTGTGTAGAAGTTATTAACAGTTACATCCGCGTCATGTCCGGTATACAGATAACAAACCCCGTTATAGACCATCGGGGCAGGATCAGCGGTATAAACGGTTTGTACAATTGGGTTGTCTGCCAAACAAACCGCGATGGAAAAAAGCGTAATCAACATGAATGCGAATATTATTGCGATCTTACTTTTCATTGTCCAAACCTCCTACTATTTATTTGAAATGAAATTGCGATAACAAACACCTAACTTCAAGAGCAACTGCAGGTAAAGTAGGTGTCTAAACCCAGAAAAAGAATGACCCCATTCTCGTAGGGTAAGATTACCTTATGGAACAGCAACGAATTTCCATTGTTGGCGATCATTGCCAACATATTGCCATATTTGTACATTGGAACCATTGGCGGGAGTAACTTGAGACTCATCGATACCATAAGATGAGTTATTCCTTAACTGGATCTCATAATAACCACCGCCAGCATCGACCAATTTCCATTGCTGACGGTCGTTACCCTGATACTGCCAAATTTGGACGTTGGAACCATTGACTGGAGTGACCTGAGATTCGTCAAGACAATAGCTTTGGTTCCCCCTGGATGCGATCTCATAGTATCCGCCGCCGACATCGATCAATTTCCATTGTTGATTGGCGCCGCCGTTATCAGCCCATATGGCAACATTGGTTCCATTGGCGTAATTAGCGGCATTGACATCAAGCACATCTGAATTATTATTCCGTAAAACGATTTTATAATATTTGCTGGTGTCAATGGCGCCGCCTCCCGAACCCAATGTAGGGATAATATCTGAAAAAGTAAGTTTAACCACATAAGCAAGAGCGCTATAAGGTTGAGCTGAAGGCATGGTTACATTCAAAGCCGTTGAATTTTGTGAATATGCTAAATTGGTATATGCACCGGCTGATGCCCCCAGCAATTGAGCGCTTGTCAAAGTACTTATGTCAAACCGGCTTGAATTCAGGGTGGTAATTTGCAACTGCGCGCCGTTGCCAGGCCAGCCAAGCACTACAGCGTATAAAGTATTGTTAGCTTTATTTCGGGTGAAACGAATATCCTTATTGGTACCGGCAACCGGGGTGGTAAAAGAACCGCCGCCCATCGCCGTGGGACCTTCCCCATAGCAAGACCAAGCGCGGGTTGCGTAAATCGCTTCACCGAACTTTTTAAGCCAATCACCCATGCCAAGCAAAATATCTTTTTGGCCTTGAGGAATTGTTCCGTCAGCCATCGGGGCAATGTTCAAAAGCATATTTCCGTTCTTGCTGACCCGGTCAATTAATGAATGCAACATAGCTACAGTCGAATAATAGCCAATTCCTTGGGTGTAACACCAACTGGAACTGCTGATACTATCGTCGGTTAACCAGTAAGGGCTGGTAATACCGGCGGGTCCGCCCCGTTCATAGTCAAAGATTTCGCCCTTGTTGTCGAAGCCATCCTTATAAGTGGCTACCACCTCCTTGCCCCAGTCAACCCCCTTGTTATAGTAGTAGGCAAGGAAATTTAAACGCTGGGATTCGCTGATTTGGGATAAATTGAAATCCTGCCAGATAATGTCGGGTTGGTACTGATCAATCAATTCTTTCAGTTTGTTATACCAGAGTTGTTCTTCCGTAGCCTTGTCCAATTGTCCATAAAGTTTCTTCAGGCTGGAATCGCTTTGCGCCGGAACCCATTGATAATATCCGGTAAAATTATAAGCATTATGAGACGACACTAAGAACTTTAAACCTTTGGCACGGATGGCGGCCGCAAATTGGCCAACCAAATCCAAATGCGGACCTTTGGCTACCGAATTCCATTCGTTGACCGTACTGTTCCACATTGAAAATCCATCATGATGTTCAGCTACCGGCCCGGCAAATTTGGCACCGGCGTCTACAAAAAGTTGCGCCCAGGCGTTTGGATCAAAATTGCCGCCGGCGGAAACTAATTTAGGAGCGAATTGCGTCCAATTACCGCTTTTGTCATAAGCGCCGTTGATAAAGTTATGATACGGCCAATTAGAATAGGCGTCTCCATATACCGAAAGATGGTGATTGTATTCACTGCTCCCCGAGTGATACATATTTCTCGGATACCATTCACTGGAAAAAGCCGGGACACTAAATACTCCCCAGTGAAAATAAATTCCGAACTTGGCATCTTGAAACCATTCGGGAGCCGGATTATGGGTGTCCACCGATGCCCAAGTCGATTGGTAAGCTGTTGCAGCTTTCAACGGAACCTCTCCCAATACTGCTATCTGTGATAAGATCAATATAAATAAAAACATCATTGATTTATTTTTCAAAATGAACCCTCCCTAAATTTTTTACCTCCCGAAACATTATTGAGTCGCTGAAACATTCCCATTATCGATATACCAAGCCGCATAATGACACCAAAAAACAAATCCCATCATAATTATCAAACCTTTTCACACTTTGCATCATCCTTTCTCTTTTTTATTTACAAAATTTACCATACGTTTAATAAGTTTGTCCTATCGAGCCTCTTCATCCCTCCTTCCAATCTCTATTTTGAACACCCCCGGAAGCCCAAAGCGTTCTCGACATGAGCGGGGCGTATCCGCAAAATTAGCCACTTCCTTACTTACTAAACGGTACTCACTCTTTTCGGAAGATATAGACTGACCGGTCTGGTAAGATTAGGCGATCACTTTGTAAGCTTGCCGAAAAATTCCTATTTCAAATATTTGTAAAAATCGTTTGGCTTGTCCATGATTGTGTTGAATCGATACAGGGAAGAAATCATACTCGGATCGTTAGAATCACTTTTAGCAGGTAGGCAGCCAATCAGACTGATTGGACAGGATGGAAAAAAGATTTCAATAAAAATACTTTGATAATTTTGTTTAACAATTATTAACAAATTTGTTGGATACTTTTAATATAAAAGGAAAATTAATCCATTTAAATAGAAAATATTTTTTTTTGATAGAATATTTTTTATTCATGCAAAAACTATCTTTTTCTTTTTATCCAGGCCTTTGCATCCATTTTAAGCTAAGGTAAAAATTGGGGCTCCAAAATTTACTCAGCCTATCATCGACAAACAACATTGTCTTTCATTTTTATCTTTCATACCCAATCATTGAAACTCCAAAAATCATTCTTTGTCTTCTTCAAAAAATCCATTGACTCTCTCCCAAAATTCTTTTTGCCGTCCCAAAAATCAAATCCATCACAAAAATAATTCTTTCTTCCGTTCAGGGAATCGAATGAGTCGTAAAAATAATTCTTTGTGTCAACATCATGATCGATTTAGCCCTGGAAATAATTCTTTCTGTCGTCCAGAGAATCCCATGAGTCGTAAAAATAATTCTTTGTGTCAGCTTCATGATCGCTTCAACCGTAAAAATAATTGTTTCGATCGTTTAAAAAATCCCCTGAACCATAAAAAAAATTATTTCTGTCGCTCAAGGAATTATTTCTCGCCAAAAGAAATTAATTCCAGCAATAAATAATTTTCCCCGGGCATAAAAAATTTTTTTACCCAAGAAAAAGCAAACATGGAAATTCAGAAATACGATCCGAACAATCTTTCATGATGGTATAATAAAAAAGAAGTCAAAATTGCTCCACTAAGGGTGAGTCCTGTATGGCAAAGGATATTTCGATAGCGCGTTACGGAGTTATCAATGTCCCCATGGCGGTGTTTTGGTCCAAACCGGAGGAGATACAATATCAAGATATCAGTAATCTGGCCGCCGCTGATCCGGCCCGTTGGGCTGGAAATTTAAATACCGAAGAACGCTTATGGCTGGTCGGCAAGGTCGATACCATAGCTCTCTATGGAGAACCGGTGGCTATCCTGGAACAGCAAGGCGATTGGCTCAAAGTTGCTGCAGTGAAACAACCGACAGTTCAGAATAAGCTGGGTTATCCCGGTTGGGTACCAACGAAACAAATCACTAATCATCCGACTGATTTCAATGCCCGGGAAAGCCAGATTGAAGCCGTCGTATCAAAGCCCAAGGCTAGTTTATTTGCCGACTCCGCTTTAACTAATTCCCATGGTCAGCTCAGCTACCAAACCCGCCTGCCCATTTTAAAAGAAACTGAAAATTATCTGGAAGTCCAGTTACCGGACGAAACCGCCGGTTATCTCGCCCGCCGCGATATCCATAAAGAAAGCGAACTGTTTTTTGATGGTAAAAATATCGTTCAAGAAGCCCGGCAATT
>DNPQ01000271.1 GCA_003501335.1 Bacillota bacterium | reverse complement strand
CGGCCTATCTCGGCTCTTCTTTTGCTTTTATTGCAGCAATGACTGCGATTATTGGTTCGGTCGCCGGTCATCCCGGAGATCCTGCAAAGATATCCTTGGCCATGGGCGGTTGTGTGGCCGTTGGTCTTATCTATATTGTCGTTGCAACGGCGATTGCCATCTTCGGCACCGAATGGATCAATTATTTACTCCCACCGGTCGTGATCGGCTCCGTGGTAATCGTTATCGGCCTTGGTCTAGCCGGCTCAGCCGTGAATATGGCGATGGGAAACATATGGTTGGCTTTGGTTGCCTTAGCGATTGCCATTATTGCAGCTGCGTTTTTTAAAGGCTTTTTGGGAGTAATTCCGGTTTTAATCGGAATTATCGGGGGTTATTTGGTAGCGCTGCTGACCGGTAATGTCCAGTTTAAATCGGTTTTAGATGCTCATTACTTTGCAGTTCCGGGATTCATCCTTCCCAGGTTTAGTTGGGGGGCTATCATTGCGATTGCCCCGATTGCCTTGGTGGTTATCACGGAACATATAGGACATTTGATTGTAACCAATAATATTGTGGGCCGTGATTTTATGAAGGACCCCGGCCTGCACCGTTCGTTGGCCGGTGACGGTTTTGCCACCGTTTTGGCTGGTTTTCTCGGCGGTCCTCCCAATACAACTTATGGAGAGAATATCGGTGTTATGGCAATTACCCGGGTCTACAGTGTTTGGGTCATTGGAGGGGCTGCGGTTATCGCCGTTATCCTATCGTTTATCCCTAAAATAGGGGCTTTAATACAAACAATTCCTGTACCGGTCATGGGTGGTATCTGCATTCTGCTGTTTGGAATCATTGCCTCCCAGGGTATCCGGATGCTGGTCGAAGAGGGAATTGATTTTTCTCAGAAACGTAATTTGATCATAGCTTCCGTCATTTTGGTCATTGGAATCGGCGGAGCCAAAATCAATATCGGCGGTATTGATTTTTCCGGAATGCCACTGGCAACTTATATAGGCATCATATTAAATTTAGTGATTCCTCATTCCAAAGATTTAGAAAAAGTCAACGACGCCAAAGTAACCCGGAAACAAGCGGCGGCTAGTAAATAAGTATTGGAACATAGATTGAAACTATAAACGGAGCGATTAAGCATGATTCAACTACCAAAAGATTTGCTGGGCCTGCGGGAACTTTCGGCGGAGCAAATTGAAAATATTTTAGAAACCGCGGCGGTTTGTAAGGATATCTTCAACCGGGATATTAAGAAAGTTCCTACCCTTAGGGGTAAAACCGTGGTCACCCTTTTTTTTGAACCCAGCACTCGCACACGTACTTCCTTTGAAATCGCTGCCAAATGGATGAGCGCTGATGCGGTCAATTTGACCGTGGCCTCAAGCAGCGTTGCCAAAGGAGAAAGCTTTGTAGACACCGCCCGGACTTTGGAGGCCATGGGGGTTGATGTGATTATTATCCGGCATTCGCTGGCCGGAACCCCGAGGTTGTTGGCTGATTCCATCGGCGCTCATGTAATTAATGCCGGTGATGGCGCTCATGAGCATCCAACCCAGGCTTTGTTGGATTTATTCACCATTCAGCAGAAAAAAGGCAAGATTGCCGGTTTAAAGGTTACTATTGTCGGCGATATTCTTCACAGCCGGGTGGCTAAATCGAATATCTATGGACTTATCAAAATGGGCGCCCAGGTTACGGTGGTAGGACCACCCACTTTATTACCGCGGGGTTTGGCGGAAATGGGCGTTACAATTGAAACCAATTTGGATAAGGCCCTCACAGAAGCCGATGTGGTGAATATATTGCGAATTCAGTTGGAACGGCAAACCAAAGCCTATTTTCCGACTTTAAAAGAGTATTCCAGGCTTTTCGGAATGAATTGTATCCGTTTAGAGCGGGCCAAACCAGACTTGCTGGTATTGCACCCTGGCCCGGCCAACCTGGGAGTGGAAATTAGTGAAGAAGTTTCAGTCCATAGCCAATCGGCTATTACCGAACAAGTAACCAATGGGGTGGCTGTTCGAATGGCGCTTTTATACCTATTAACCGGAGGAGGAAGTAAGGATGCGGCATTGCATTAAAGGGGGCCAGATCATCGATCCGGCTGGTGGGTATATGGGAATCGGCGATTTACTGATGGATTCCGGTAAAATCATTCAAGTGGCTCCAGAACTTTCTGGCAATGAGGGAGAAATCATCGATGCCAGGGGGAAAATGGTGATTCCGGGATTGATTGATCTTCATTCGCATTTGCGGGAACCGGGGCGGGAAGATGAAGAAACGGTTGCCAGCGGTACCAAAGCCGCCTTAAAGGGCGGTTTCACCGCTATTGCCTGTATGGCCAACACCAATCCGGTCGCCGATAATCCGGTGGTCATTGATTACTTGTACCATCAAGCCAAGGAGAAAGGTTATGTGAAAGTTTATCCGGTGGGAGCCGTTACCAAAGGACTTCAGGGCGAAGAACTGGCAGAAATGGGAGAAATGGCGGCAGCGGGTGCGGTTGCCTTCTCTGATGACGGTAAAACCATAACCAATGCCGCAGTTTTACGTACGGCTTGCGAATATTCCACCTTATTTAATTTACCCATTCTTTTACACGAAGAGGAACCTAAACTAGCAGGTTCAGGCGTTATGCATGAGGGGTATTGGTCAACCATTCTGGGCTTGCCCGGAATTCCTTCACTAGCGGAAGATGTCATGACAGCGCGGGATTTGCTGATTGCCGAGTTTACCAAGGCTAAAGTCCATTTTTGTCATGTAAGTACCAAGGGAAGTGTTGAATTAATCCGGCAGGCAAAATCACGGGGAGTCAAGGTAACGGCCGAAGCCACGCCCCATCATTTCAGCCTGACCGATGAATCGATTCAGGGCTATGACCCGGTGTACCGGGTGAGTCCCCCGTTACGTTCCGCAGAGGATGTCCAGGCTTTGAAAGAGGGTTTGAAAGACGGCACTATCGATGCTATTGCTACCGACCATGCACCTCATACGTTAGAGGAGAAACACCGGGAATTTTCATTGGCGCCGACCGGGATGATTGGATTTGAAACTGCCTTAGGAGTGGCTTGGACTGAACTGGTGGAGACAGGATGGCTGACTCCGGAACAACTGGTTATGAAAATGTCGGCCAATCCGGCGCGGATTATCAACCGTTCCGGCGGTAGCCTTAAGCCCGGCGAGCCGGCTGATGTAGTGCTATTCGATCCCCGGCAGGATTGGGTCCTTGAAAAAAGTCAAATTGTTTCTCAATCGAAGAATTCACCCTTTATTGGCCGCCGGCTTACAGGACGGATAGAAGCTGTTTGGGTTGATGGGGTTTTGAAATATAGTAAGGAAAGATTCGCTTGAATAATTATTTATAAAAATGTATATTTATGATATAATTGAATTCATAAATTTAGTGATATTGACCAGTCCAAAGTGAGGTTAAAATGAAACAAGCGCGTTTGGTCCTTGAGGATGGTGCAATTTTTCATGGCGAGTCTTTTGGCGCTGACTGTGAGGCCAGGGGTGAGGTTGTTTTTAATACCGGAATGACCGGTTATCAGGAAATATTAACAGATCCTTCATATAGCGGCCAAATCATTACCATGACCTACCCTTTAATCGGGAATTACGGCATCAATTCTGTGGATTATGAATCCGACCATCCATTTGCCTGTGGTTTCATCGTCAAAGAATATTGTGAAATCCCCAGTAATTGGCGGGCTGAGCTCAGCATTGATGCCTTTTTAAAGAAATACCAATTACCCGGTTTGGCGGGCATCGATACCAGGGCTTTAACAAAACGATTACGCACTCATGGTACGATGCGCGGTATCATCACGACTTCGAGTGAAACCGATGATGTGTTACTCCAAAAAGTTACCGAAGTTCATGATCTCTCCGGTCAGGACTTTGTTAGACAAGCGACCACCGATAAGATTTATACGGAGGGTGAAGGAGCAAAGCATGTGGTTTTGGTTGATTTCGGAGCGAAGGCTAATATTGCCCGCTGCTTGATCAGGCGAGGCTGCCGGGTGACGGTGGTACCTTGTGATACCACCAGTGAAGCAATTTTAAAATTAAAACCCGATGGTGTGATGCTTTCCAACGGACCCGGCGACCCTCAGGATGCTTCCTATGCTGTGAAAGTTGTACAGGAACTGATTGGCCGTTTGCCGATTTTCGGCATCTGTCTGGGACACCAGATCATCGGCCTGGCGCTGGGCGGTACTACCTATAAATTAAAATTCGGCCACCGGGGTGGTAATCATCCGGTCAAAAATTTATTGACCGGGAAAGTTACTATCACTTCGCAAAATCATGGTTTTGCAGTTCGGGAAGATTCGCTAGACCCGGCTGAAGTGGTTGTATCTCATATCAATGTGAATGATGGTACGGTTGAGGGTTTGAAACACCGTAAGCTACCGCTTTTCTCCGTTCAATATCATCCGGAAGCCTCACCCGGACCTTGGGATTCGGAAGAACTGTTCGATGAGTTCGTGAGCTTGTTTTAAATCAATTTTAATAAAATTAGTCAAGTAGGTGTCAAAAATGCCTTTGGATAAAACGTTAAAAAAGGTTATGGTGATCGGTTCGGGGCCAATTATCATCGGGCAGGCGGCCGAATTTGATTATGCCGGTACCCAGGCCTGCCGTTCATTACGGGAAGAAGGCATCTCGGTGGTACTGGTCAATTCCAATCCGGCTACTATCATGACGGATGCCGATATGGCCG
>DNPQ01000199.1:7209-7769 GCA_003501335.1 Bacillota bacterium | reverse complement strand
GATGAATTCGTGGAAGAATTAGGCCGGGCCATGGCCACTTTTTATTATAAACATCAAGTGGACACCATCAGTCTGGGTTATGACTGCCGCTTAAGCTCTCCGGGCTTTCGGGACAGGCTTGCCAAGGGTCTGGTCGAGTCGGGAATCAACGTAATCGACATCGGCATGGGGCCGACCCCTCTGGTTTATTTTTCTTTATTCAACTTACCCGTTGGCGGTGGTGTGATGATCACCGGCAGCCATAATCCAGCCAATGAAAACGGGTTCAAAGTTTGCCTCGGTAAAAGTACCGCTTTTGGCGACCAGATTCAAGAAATCGGACGAATCATGGAGGCCAAGGATTATCACAGCGGTTCTGCTACATTAACTAACCGTCCTCTGGCGGCCGAATATATACAATACCTCAAAGGCATCCTCCATCCGGGGTCCAAAAAAATTAAAACCGTGGTGGACGCCGGTAACGGCACCGGCAACTTGGTAGCAGTCGATCTTTACAAAAGACTGGGTTTTGAGGTGACCGACATCTTCTCGGAACCCGACGGCCATTTTCCCAATCATCA
>DNPQ01000199.1:0-6882 GCA_003501335.1 Bacillota bacterium | reverse complement strand
CAATCATGCCGATCTCGGAATCGCTTTCGACGGCGACGCCGACCGGATTGGGGTCGTTGACACCAAAGGGCGGATTCTGTGGGGCGATCAGTTGATGATCATTTACGCCAAACAAATCCTGGGGCAGCATCCCCACGCCAAGATCATCGGCGAAGTCAAATGCTCCCAAGCCATGTTCGATAAAATTCAAGAAATGGGCGGCGAACCCATTATGTGGAAAGTCGGCCATTCCATGATCAAGGCCAAAATGAAAGAAGAAAACGCTCTCCTGGCGGGTGAAATGAGCGGCCATTTGTTCTTTGCCGACCGTTATTACGGCTATGACGATGCAGTCTATGCCGGAGCCCGTTTACTGGAGATCTTGTCCAACTCCGAACTAACTTTAGCCCAAATGGTTGATGAGTTGCCGCAAACTTTCGCCACTCCCGAAATCCGTTTCGATTGTCCCGACGATCAAAAGTTTCCTCTGGTTGAAAGATTAGTCAAAGTATTTCATGAGAAAAACAAAGTGATCACCATCGACGGCGCCCGTATTCTCTTTGAACACGGCTGGGGCCTGGTCAGGGCCTCAAATACTCAACCGGTGCTGGTGATGCGGTTTGAAGCGGACTCCAAAGAAGCGCTGGAGCAAATTGAAGCGGAGGTCCGAAGGGAATTAAATCGCTTAGTAAAGGAATCGCCATCAAGAAATTGAACATGCCCTTCAATCGATGAAAGCTGGTGTTTTCTACCAGCTTTTTTTATTTGCGCAAAATAAGAGTAATACAAAAGAAAAAACGGGAATTTGTTACCCTTCCCTATTTTTGGTAAATAACCACCAGATAAGATTGGTTACCGTATGGCTCATAATGGCGCAGTTCATATTGTAACCGGTAGATTGATAGACTAGGCAATAACCAAAACCGGCAACGGTTGCAACTGCGACCATCGGCCAACCGGCATAACGGATATGCCCCAGTCCAAAAATAACCGAACTCAGGATTATCGGAATTCCATACCCGGGTAAGTATTGCCGGATATAACCGTACAGAAAACCTCTGAAGAATACTTCCTGGGCGAGCGACACAAAGAAAATCTCATAGATCACAATGATGAATATCGATTTCCAATCTTTGGTACATGAAGTCAAAGAAAAAAATCTCATCTGGGTGCCTATCCCCATATTCATCAGCACCAAGGCTAAGGTGATGCCCAAAGTGACCAACAAACCTTTCCAGCCTATATGAAAAGAAAAATTAATGGCAATCTTGCGGAAAAAGAGATAATACCAAAACAATCCCACAAACATCATCCGGTAAACGAGGTCGAACTCTATTAAATTCCGCTGCCGGACCAAGATGATGGGAACAATGAGGTCAAGCATTCCGGCATACATTACGGCAAAAATAATCCAATCCCATCCATAGAATACTCCGCCCGCTGATGCCAAGCGGATGCTCAGGAATAGTGCGAGTGGGTACAAGATCACCACACTTGATGATATCAGCCGATTTTTAACAAAAGCTTTTTCCGGTACCCAAATTAACATCAAGGCCATCAAACCACAAACTGGTATAATCCAGAGATCGCTTAATTTCAAAAGTCCTGCACTGCTGCTAACTGCCAGGCTGATCAAATCATGCATGGGTCTAAAATTTACCGGAAAATTTTTGCTGGAAATCAAAAGCTATGTTCTTAGTAATGGTTGATCTGAGACTTCCTTTTAGCTTTGTAATAGGGTCAACCACCCCTAGCCCCTCCTCAAGGAGGGGAATTCGTCATGCCTATTGCGGGGACACCCCGCCCCCCGGCAGCAGCACGTCCTTTAGGACGTAAGGCACGCTGCACTTGCTTTAAAGACATAAGATCAAACCATTTCCAAAAACATAGCCAAATAAAAATTTATTTTTCAAATCGAAATCCGGTAATTTCCTTTCTTATGTCCATTCTTTTACTTATTTTACCATCCTGCAAAATAACTTACAATGAAAACCCATTATTATTTTCTGTTAGAATCATACTTTATTCACAACGTTTCGCAAATTACTGCATTATCAGACCAAGCAATAACCTATTTTCTCTGCCGCTTATCAATATCCTAAAGGTCATTTGAATTTTGAGCTTCATCGGTAAAAAAAGGAAATTTAGAATTATTGTAGAATAGAAAATTTAGAATTAGATTACAATTGTAATTATAATCTAATTCATACTCCACGCCAATTCGCGGCATCAATAGGAATTTCAGTGAAGGAACAACCCATGAGATTCACTATCGTACCACCCTATGATCCGAAAATTGAAAAAGAATATTGTTGCGTTCCAGCGGTTTTGCAAATGATCCAAGAACGGCGAAATCTTCGGTTTGCCTCGCAGGATGAGATCGGCTATCAATTGGGTCTCATCGTGCCAAAGGATAAAATGAATTTATTCAGTACAGCCCGGACAGGGCCGATGCCGGAGAATGGATGGGGGACGCAAACACGAAAAAATGAGTATTCCATCGGCAACTATTTCACTCAAAACGGCCTTCCGCTGAAAGTAGATATCTTCGTTCCCCTTGATATAGATGATATTTCCCGATTTATCATTCACAATTTAATGAATAACAACGACATGATCATTTGTTACAACAGCCGGGTCTTATTTGGCGATGGCGACTGCGAACATGTTTCCCTACTTCAAGAGTTCGACGCTGAAAACGGCAAAGTCACTATCATCGATCCGGCTATCGGGGTTCCAAAAGTCAGGAAAGCTGAATTATCCAACCTAATCGAAGCTTTAGGATCTCAGGCGACCAATAACTTATATGGACTCTGGATCGTTTCGGGGACTGAAAGGTAAGTTTATCATTACTCGTGGCTATGATATAATAAATATATTTCAACCTATTTCCGAAAGGAAAATCTTCTCATGGTTAGTTTTCAAGAAATTACTGAATTAAGCCGGCAAATTGCCACTGGTTTTCAACCGGAAAAAATAATTTTATTCGGTTCTTATGCTTATGGTATTCCCGATAATGATTCGGATGTCGATTTATTGGTTATTTTGCCTTTTCAAGGAAAACCTTTTCGCAAATCTTTAGAGATATTAAACAAGACCAACCCCAAATTCCCCGTTGATTTAATCACCCGTAACCCGGATGAGACGATTAAAAGATATGCGGAGGGAGATCCCCTAATCCGGGAAGCATTGAATAAAGGAAAAATTTTGTATGAACAGCGTAATTAAAGAATGGATCGCTAAAGCGGAAGCCGATTACCGGACGGCCAAAAGAGAATCCGTCGTTCAAGACGGTGCTAATTATGATGCAGTTTGTTTTCATGCCCAACAATGTATTGAGAAATTAATAAAAGCTTTATTGATAAAAGATAATATCAACCCGCCGAAAATACATGATTTAACAGCGTTAAATCAGTTACTTCCTACAAACAATCAATCGTTCTTCAATATTCAACAACTCCGTTTCTTAAGCAATGCCGCTATCTCTTTCCGATATCCGGGAGAATCAGCCGATCAATCTGATGCTGAGGAATCTTTGCAAATCTGCGGCGAATTACGCCGGATTTTGCATGCATTATTGGAATATAAGGGTTAAAAAGTAAAATTTGCGTTTTGATTGAACTATAAAACCGAATAAGTTCTATAGCTCCGTCGTTTATTTTCACCCTTCACTCTTCAAACTTCCAATTAAAGATTAAGTTTCTTAGGATTCGAGATGCATGAAATGTCGTTTCCAAAGATTAAATCGCCAATTATTCTGGAGAAATAAGAATTCGGGTTTTGATAACCTATAAAACCGTTCATTCCTACTTCTCCGTTTGATTCTTAAGGTCAAAATTGGCGATTCAAAATTGAATTCCCACTATACTATATCAGTATCTATAAAATCATTACTTTTAAATAATAGTTCAGGCATAGATCGACTGGATACAAACTTAATTGTATATACTTGTCCCTGTATTATATTCCTTAAGGAGTCTGCAAAGAGCCGTCACGGAGACGGGTTTGGGTCCATGTCGTCACGATATTCTCACAAGGATATTGGGCGGCTTCCTTTTCATCAATTTCTACACCCAGGCCAGGTTTGTCACTGGCATAGACGAAACCATCATTACCATAGGTAGGCATACCGGGAAAAACTTCCATCAAAGCGCCACGGGGTCCCTTTAACTGTTGAATGACAAAGTTCGGAGGTTCAATACCACTCCACTCTTGCAAACCAAAATTAGCGGCAGCCAAATCAATGTGAATATTAGCTGCATGTGCTATTGGGCTCATGTCTCCGGGACCGTGCCAACAAATGCGTACGCCGTACTCTTCACAAAACTGTTGCAACTTACGGGCCGGTGTAATACCGCCGACTTGACTGATATGGACGCGGATAAAATCGATCATCCGGTTTTGCACCAAATTCTTGTATTCTGAAGGATTATTAAACAGTTCACCCTGTGCTAGCGGGGTAACGCTCGTTTCACGGATATGCTGTAACCATTCGGTCTGTTCCAAAGGGACAACATCTTCCATAAAAAATAGCTTATACGGCTCCATTTCCTTAACAAAACGGACAGCATCTGTAGGATGGATACGTTCATGCACATCATGGAGCAAATCGATGTCAAAGCCGATTTTAGCCCGAATGCCGTCAAATAATTTCAGGGTATCACGCATATACTTCTTACTATCAAGGTAAACGCCCTTGGGTGCTCCTTTGACTGCCCAATCGGGGGCTTCACCATAGCCACCTCCCCCATAACCACCACACTGACAGCGGATGTGACGGATGCCGATATTGTGATATTTTCCAATGTTTTCACAGATCTCATTTACATCGTGGCCGTCTGCATGACGGTAAACCGGTATGCCTTCACGCATTTTTCCTCCGAACAGATCATACAACGGCATCTTCGCCATTTTGCCCTTGATGTCCCATAATGCCATATCTACACCTGAAATGGCATTATTCACTATAGGGCCACAGCGCCAATAGGCATTTTGATACATCAGTTGCCAGAGCTCGCCAATCCGGGTGACATCACGACCAATGACCAAAGGGCGTATGTATTCTTCAATCAGATGCTTTACTGTCAGATGACGATAGGAAAAAGTTGCGCAACCCAAACCGTACAAACCGGGTTCGGTGGTAATCACTTTGACGACGAGCAGATTAATGCCTTCCGGCGCTGTTAAAATGACCTTTATGTCTTCAATTTTAGGATTCATGAATAATCCTCCAGTTGTTTTTCCGAAAAGATTTTGCACTTAAATCTTCGTATTCAAACAGTTGTACTTTATAACTATTTGACCAAATATCCGCCATCAACAGGGATGATAGCACCGTTCAGGTAATCAGAAGCGCTTGAGGCCAGGAACAGAACAGGACCTTTCATGTCGGCCGGGGTGCCCCAACGTCCCGCAGGGATACGTTCGGAACATTCATCTTTACGGGCCTGGGTCATATTAGCGCACATTTCGGTATCCATATAGCCCGGGCATAGAGCATTGATGTTGATACCGCGGCCGGCACAGTCAACGGCAAGACTCTTGGTCAACTGGGAAACGGCGCCCTTGGAAGCAGTATAAGCAGGAACCGTAGTACCTCCAAACCAGGTGACCATAGAGCCAATGGTAATAATCTTGCCGCCAGTGGATTGTTTCAGCATTATATTTAGTGCCTTTTGGATCATGATAAATACGTGATTTAAGTTGATATTGAGAACCAAATCCCATTCTTCCAAAGGGAATTCCTCTGGTAAATGGCGACGCTGGATCCCGGCCGCAGGAATTAGCACGTCGAGCTTTCCACCTAAAATCGCCATCGACTCATCAAATATTCTGTTAATGTCGGCACGGTCGGCCAAGTTGCCGACGACGGCGCAAGCCTGATAGCCTTTTGCATTGTATTCGGTGCAAACTTTTTCCAACTTATCTTTTTGGACATCTACGAGGACAACTTTGCAGCCATTTTCCAGCAATGCTTCTGCCATACCGCGTGATAACCCCTGAGCACCTCCGGTAACGATACAATGTTTACCGGCAATATCAAATATATTATTTGCAGCCATCAAAATATCTCCTTTTATTCGTAATTTTTAGCTAAACGATAAATCAGTCAAACATGATAACGGTTTTCTTTACTGCGGGATCAGGATGTATCATATTGTTAAAAACTTTTTCAATCTCGCTGAATTTAATAAAGGTAGTAGCCAGACCTTCCAGACGATATTTGCCTTCAGCCATATTTTTAGCGATCGGAATAAACTGGTAAGCGCTCATACGGCTGCCGATTACCTCCAATTCCCGCTTGTTGATATCGGCTTGGCTGATAGTTTCCGGTTTATCACAAAAGCCCATCGGCACAATACGGCCGGCGTTGCAAACGATGCCAACCTTAAATAAACTGGTTAAGCTGCCGGGAAAGCAGGCGGAATCAAAGGCAACGGTGCAGCCGTGGCCATTGGTGATTTCCTGTACGCGGGCAACGATCTCCTCTTTATTACTGTTGATAGTGTAATCGACTCCGAATCGTTTGGAACGCTCTAATGATTCATCGTTAATATCACAGCAGATGACTTTAGCCCCTTTAACTTTGCAGGCTTGAGCGATAATGGTGCCGATAGTGCCAGTGCCTAAAATAAATACCGTATCTTCAGCCGTTACACGGCCCCGGTTGGTGCAATGCTCACCAATAGCCAACGGTTCGATAAGAGCGGCATCTTCCCAGCGAATTTTAGGATCGATACGATAAACATCGCTTTCGGGTGCAGTGAAGTATTCACGCCAACCGCCATCCGTACCGCTACCGCGGACCAAAACAGTCTCACAAACATTCTCCCGCCCATGGGTACATTGATAGCAATGCCCACAAGTAATGATCAGGTCAACGACAACATGATCGCCGAGCTT
>DNPQ01000480.1:10081-11182 GCA_003501335.1 Bacillota bacterium | reverse complement strand
CACTAAAATTTTAAATAACATCCATAGCAAGATCGGCCGTTAAGAGACAATTCTTAAAGCCATAACCATTGTTAAAGCCCAAGCCATTCGTATCCGATACGCCGCCAAGGTGATGTAGCCGCCTTCTTTATAGGCTAAAGAGTAAATGTGACAATTATTGAAAAACGAAGTAGCTCCACCACAGATAAAGTCGACTTCACCTTCAATATAACCGTTTTCAAAATATTGTCTACCGGAACGTAAATACATCGTATCCTGCTCTCCCAGGAAAATACAGTTCTTTAAATAAGCCTTATCGACATTTATAGCAGCCAGAGCTATTGAACGTCTTTCTACATTATCCCAGGTCCGATTCCACTCGGGTCCTTTATTATAGAAAGCAATATTTTCAGCATTGAAATATCCTCTTTCCGTAAACTCACTTCAATCAAGATATTACCATCAATACTGCCATAATCGGATTCGTAACCGCCAAACTCATCAAAGTTTGTATCCTTCCAGCGTAGTGAATCCAATTCTTGTTTTATAATAAAATGCTGATCTAAAAACCAGACAGGCATCCCCCGCCGTATACCTTGTCGGACTCACCTGTTCTTGCGGCAATCAAAAGCCCGGAGTTATCCGACGCCAAATTGGTTGTCAATGTTTGGGACTGGAACAACACTTGGCTAAAAATCAAAAATCTCCGGACATTCGATTATTCTTTTCTAGAAATTGTTGCCACCTTTTTACTTAATTTTTACATTATAACAATCGATGATATTTTTGTAGTAAACTATAAAGTGAAGTTGCACTGATAAAGTGACGATTCTATAATTTTGTTTTAAGCATCAGGCTTTTCTCATGCAATACCGGCAGGGTTTGGAAACGATATAAAACAATTTGCAATAAGTTGGAAGTTATAACTAAGGTGATCCGCACTTCACATCAGGAGGGATATTTCTTGGAGGCAAATACCACAATGAATAAACCCGGTGTTCTTTTCCGTTGGGTAGACCGGATTCCCGTTCCACGGCTCAAGGTTTTTCATCAATTACTGCTTATCATTTTGGTGATGATCGTTTTCTTCATCATTCAGGGTCTTACCAGTATTTATATCAA
>DNPQ01000480.1:9041-9748 GCA_003501335.1 Bacillota bacterium | reverse complement strand
ATTGTCGTAAAAACCTATGTGGAAATCATCGAAAAAGAATATCTTAAAGCCCTTACCGGAAAAGGGAAAATCAAATATCTGATTAACAAAGACGAGGTCCAGGGCTTACCACGGATTAAAGGAGAAATGGAGCCGGCAGTCAATGCTTTGAGCCATGTTGCCCCCCAAGACAGCAAACAAATGTTGATCAATATTGCTCATATTGAAAAAATCATTCATTTGCCGCTGAGTGAAGCTAATCTCGCCGCTCTAAAAAGAGATCTCAATTCGATAAGTATCTCCATCGACGCTGCCACCAGTAAATCAATTAACACCAGTTATGCGGAGATTACCCGGAGTTCCAATTTCTCCATTATCTCCAAAATAATCACGGTGGTAATTAGTGTAATTGCCATTCTCTTCCTGGGCATTATCTACATTTTCATTTTATCACGCACTATTACGGAACCCATTAAAAAGCTAGCCGCCTATGCCATGGAGATCGCCAAAGGAGATTTTCAAACCCGGGTACTGACTATCAATTCCTCGGAGGATCTGAATATCTTGGCTTTGGCCTTTAATAAAATGGCAGCCAGCATTCAAAATATGATCCATGAAATCACCGAAAAATCGGATTTAGAGCGTAAACTTTATGAGCAGGAGATGAAGAATTTAAAAATCTCCCAACAACTAAACGAAGCCCGTTTCTTGGCGCTCCAATCTCAAAT